>JBCBEA010000108.1:0-9588 GCA_038529195.1 Cyanobacteria bacterium J06600_6 | reverse complement strand
GATCTCGCTGCTTTTTTTGCCTGAGAGAAATCAATTTTAACCATGATGGGGTACATCATGAAAAATAAGCAAATAGCGATCGGAATTGAGACATTCTGAATGCTCATCGCATCAAGTGACTGCGCCACCCCAGGAAATATCTTTCCTAGGGCAATACCACCCGCAATACACAGTGCCACCCAAATGGTGAGATACTTTTCAAATATATTTAACTGCCCACCTGCCTGTACTGCCTGGGCGTTAATTGGCGTTTTAGATTGCATTAGATAAAACTTACTTTAGGAGTAAATTTATCTTACATCAAGTTTATTTGATATATCAATATTTTTTGATGCATTTATTTTTAGTCTTCTCGACAATCTCTGGCAGACGGAATATCACCGAAACGTCGAAATTCTGCTAAGTACTGTTCCAAGATTACAAACTGAGTCAAATTAAGACTGTAATACATCCAGCGTCCCTGTTGGCGAGATCTGATTAAATCTGCCTCTTTAAGATTTTTGAGATGAAAAGATAGCTTAGACTGGTTGACATTTAGCTGTTCGCATAGTTCACAGACACATAGTTCTTGCGATCGCAATAATTCGATTATCTGTAGTCGTAGAGGATCGGCAAGAGATTTAAAACCAGTCCAAAGCTGCTGAGATTCGTGAGTAGTCGTCTGCATCAATTTTTATTGATATGTTTTTTATATGTTAAGAGAAGATTAATGCTTTTGAATAATTTTTAAGCTTCTGATCTTGGTCATGAAACAATGACAGGAACAGTAACTATGACCGCGATGAGTTTTCCTGTCCCAAGATTCTTAACATACTCATCTATTTCTAAATTAAAAAGCGCCCTCGAAAAGACGCTGGTCATCGTAAATATATAGTTTTCTCGGCTAAACTAAGCAACATACCTTAGATTAGATGCAGCTTTAATCCAAAACAGAGCCAGTTCCATTAATTCAATTTGTCTTTTGCGAGCGGAAATAAATATAGAGCTAGCGCAGGCTGCAGATATTAAAATTAGCACTAGCAGCCCGTAGATAAATGAGGCGATATATTGAGCTTGATGATTTAAAAATATCTGCCAAAGAATAAATTTACTACCCACTAAAAGCTGTAGCGCAACTAGTAAAGCAAACAACACGGGATAGACTCTGGTGCAGGTACGCTTGTAATAATTCAGCTTATGTTCTAAGCCATTAATTAAAGGAGCATATTCAAACTGAGAGAACAGCCTGGCAATTTGGAATGGAGTATCGTGATGCCGATACTGATAAGACATCGAACCAAGATATAGAGACTGGAAGTTAAGAGTCAGCACGCATAAAAATCCCAAAAACAAAGAACTCCAGGTAAACCAGTTTTCCAAGTGAAATTGGTGATTTTGATAATCGCGAATGGTCATAATTATTATGAATAATAAAGCCAGGATAATTCTCCAGGCGAACATTTTTTTAGGCTGATACTGTCTCTCAATAAAACTATTTATATAAGTATTTAATTCTCGGTTTTTTGACTTAACAGAGTGCATAAATGTTGTACTGATAATGATTAATTTATATTGACCAATACTATAGTCAATAATCATAATAGTGACCACTGAAAACTAGATATGATCAATATAATAATTAGCTTGGTTGAATATTTTAACTAGTTTTTCTAATGATCAAAAATAAAAAACCAGCATTAATATAAAATATCTGATTGATTTTTTGTACTGATAATATTTATCTAAAGCTCATTTAAAAAGTAGCTGAGTTTATAGGTAGAAAAACTAATATTTACATCGCCAACTATTTATTTACAGCACGATAATCTTGTTTCATTGCTTATTCAAGCTGGCGAAGCTATCTATGTTGGCATAACACCGAAAACGCAAAAACGCGATCCAAACTTGCCAGATAACAGTAAGCTTTATAAATGGCGTATGTAGCAAAGAATCAATGGCAACCATAAACGATAATTATCTCAAACTTAAAGCAGGGTACTTGTTCCCTGAAATCGGTCGCAGAGTTAGTGCTTTTGCAGCAGATAATCCTGATGCACCAATCATCAAGCTGGGTATTGGAGATGTCACCGAACCCTTACCTGCTGCCTGTCGCGATGCAATTATCGAAGCGACGAAAGAAATGGGCGATCGCAATACCTTCAAAGGTTATGGTCCAGAACAAGGATATCTGTGGTTAAGAGACAAAATTGCCCAGCAGGACTTCCAATCCCGTGGTTGTGATATTGATGCTTCAGAAATCTTTATCTCAGACGGTTCTAAGTGCGATTGCGGTAACATTCTCGATATTTTTGGCGATGATAATAAAATTGCCGTTACCGATCCTGTTTATCCCGTATACGTCGATACGAACGTGATGGCAGGTCATACAGGAGATTCTGTAGACGGCAAATATGAAGGTTTAGTTTATCTACCAATTAGTGCGGATAATGGTTTTACGGCAGAAATTCCTAGCGAAAAAGTAGACCTAATCTATCTCTGTTTCCCCAATAACCCAACTGGCGCAACCGCAACGAAAGAACACCTTAAGGCTTGGGTAGACTATGCCAAACAGCACGGATCGCTGATTCTATTTGATGCAGCTTACGAGGCATTTATTACCGATCCGGACTTACCCCACTCCATCTATGAGATTGAAGGCGCCAAAGACTGTGCGATCGAGTTTCGTTCTTTTTCTAAGAATGCCGGCTTTACAGGAACTCGCTGTGCTTTTACCGTAGTGCCACAAAACTTGATGGGCAAAGCGAAAGATGGTTCGGAGGTCAAAATTTGGCAGCTTTGGAATCGTCGTCAGTGTACTAAATTTAACGGCGTATCTTATATCGTTCAAAAAGGTGCTGAAGCAGTTTATTCTGAAGCAGGACAAAAGCAAATCAAGGAATTAGTTAGCTTTTACCTTGAAAACGCTAAAATTATCCGCGAACAGCTAACTGCAGCAGGAATCAAAGTATATGGTGGCACAAATGCACCTTATGTTTGGGTTCAAACTCCCAACGGTTTATCTAGCTGGGATTTCTTCGATAAATTGCTGTTCAACTGTAACGTAGTCGGCACGCCTGGATCTGGCTTTGGTGCAGCAGGAGAAGGATATTTCCGCATTTCTGCCTTTAACACTCGTGAAAACGTTAATGAAGCTATGAAGCGCATTACTGAAAAATTTAAAGTGTAGCCATAATTCTGTCATTTTGACAAACAAAAAAGCGATCGCTCTTGATTTTTAGTAGGCGATCGCTTTTGAAGTTTAGTCGATAGTAAATCTAGCCTGTTTAAAAGAAAACATCCATTTCTGATCGTCCTGTAATTTTCAGCCAGTTTTGAGCTTCCATGTAGTTATTAGGTGCAATGCGAATTGCCTGCTTCCAATATTCGGCAGCTTTATCATAAAAAGATTCTGCCTGCTCTACGTTGCCAATCTCTTTTGCCTTTTCCCCTTCGTAGTGATAAATCACCGCGATATTGTTTAACGCCTGGGGCATTCTGGGATTCAAGTCAATCGCTTCAGTGTACAGCTCAAGAGCTTTCTCAACATCACCGTTACTGGCGTATATTAAGCCCATGTTATAGAGAATATAGCTGCGATCGTTAGGATCTTCTTCTAGTGTTAGCGCCTCTTCATAGTTTTCCAAAGCCTCTGCATATTCACCGTCTCCCTGAGCAGACATTCCGTCACGATAGTAGGCAAAAGCTTCCTTCGCCTGTTTATTGGTTGGCAGAACCTTGAGAATAATATCTGCCATAACTGTAAAAGTTTTATCTACGAAATTATCGTTTCTTTGGGTGCGCGGCATAGTTAAATTTTTAAATGACTTAAATATAGCTAGTTCGATCCTAACGTCAAACTTCAGCGAAAAACGATAAGTTAAGTTTAGTTTTAACAATACTTCAGACAGCTTTTTAGAGGACAAATTTTTAGAGGACAAAGAAAAGTTTGCCCTCTACTCCCTGCCTCCTGCCTCCTGCCTCCTGCCTCCTACCCTCTGCCCTCTGCCTCCTACTTACAGCTTGACGTTGCAGCTCAAATCTCCAGCCTTTTGAGAAAAGCGCAGGTTCTCCTTGTAGTCTACAGGGCAGTCAATGACAGCAGGAACATCATCAGCTAAAGCCTTTTTCAAGGTGGGAATCAAATCTTCTGCTGACTCAACCCGATAGCCTTTTAAGCCCATGCTTTCGGCAAATTTCACAAAGTCGGGATTGCCAAAATCAATTGAGGTAGCATGACCAAACTGGTTAATTTGCTTCCATTCAATCAAGCCATAGCCATTGTCGTTAAAGATCAGGGTTACAAAAGGAGTTTTAACCCGTAGAGCCGTTTCTAATTCCTGACAGTTCATCATAAAGCCACCGTCTCCTGTAACTGCCACAACCTTACGCTCGGGATGGACTAATTTAGCTGCCATTGCCCCTGGAATAGCGATACCCATGGCTGCAAAACCATTAGAAATCAGACAAGTATTGGGACAGTCACAGTGATAGTGACGAGCCATCCACATTTTATGTGCGCCTACATCAGAAATAACGACGTCTTCTGGTGCCATTACCTGACGCAGATCGTAGATAATTTTTTGAGGCTTAATTGGAAAACCAGTATCGTTAGCATACTGCTCGTAATTTTCCCGAATCTGGCTGCGTAAATCCTTGACTCCTGCAGGAGTTTCTTTACTATTGCGATCGCAACGTTTAACAATATCGTTAAGAGAATCAGGAATATCGCCAAAAACCTCTACCTGGGGAATATAGCTGCTGTCAATTTCCGAACGACTCTCATCAATATGAATTACCTGTTTCGACCCGTCTGGATTCCATTTTTTGGGGGAATATTCAATTAAGTCATAACCAACAGCAATGACTAAATCAGCTTCATCAAAAGCGCAGCTGATCAAATCTCGCTGCTGCAAACCAATTGTCCAAAGCGACAGGGGATGAGTGTAGGGAATTGCACCTTTACCCATAAAAGTATTAGCAACGGGAATACCTAGCTGGGTCGCAAATTCAGTTAACGCTTCGCTGGCACAACCACGAATCACTCCATTCCCTGCGAGGATTAGAGGATTTTTGGCTTTAGAAATAGCAGCAGCAGCAGCATTTAGACTGCGAGTTGAGGCGTAGGTTTTCTCGCGATTATCTCTTGATAAAGGACGAGTTCTGAGAGGCATAGCAGCAATATTTTCAGGCAGATCGATATGCACTGCACCAGGTTTTTCGGCTTGAGCGACTTTGAAGGCTTTGCGTACAATTTCTACCGTATTGTCTGGACGAACAATCTGAGCATTCCATTTAGTAATGGGAGCAAATAGCGCCACCAGGTCAAGATATTGGTGAGATTCAATATGCATCCGATCTGTACCAACCTGTCCTGTAATCGCTACCAATGGGGCACCGTCAAGGTTAGCATCGGCTACGCCTGTCATCAGATTAGTTGCTCCTGGTCCTAAAGTAGAAAGGCAGACTCCTGCTTTTCCTGTCAAACGACCATAAACATCTGCCATGAAGGCAGCACCCTGTTCGTGACGAGTCGTAATAAACTGAATTGGAGAATCCCGTAAAGCCTCTAAAACGTGTAAATTTTCTTCCCCAGGTAGACCAAAAACATATTCTACCCCTTCATTCTCTAAACATTTGACTAGGATTTCTGCCACATTTGACTCGCCCATTTTTTTGTTACCTCATTGCTCGTTTATGCCTTGTTTACCAGACTATATATTATGAGCGAGTAACGCTCATTTTAGTGAGAATGATTTAAGGTTAATTATCATGAGGCTCTGACTTACGTCCCTGACATTGAGTGGCTTTGGGCGCGTTTAAGTTTTGTATAGAGCGGTAATCTACGAAATGTTTTTAACCTAATTAAGATTGAGCTGATTGCGATCAGGATTGCCTAGATACCAGCCATTTTCTCGGGCTAAGTCAGAGTTAATTGGTTTTAGCTGCCAAGGCTGAGCTAATTGATTCAGCAAGCTATCTTGCTGCTGGCGCAGATATTTGACTGGACGACCATAGTTAATAATGCTGAAATAAACGTTTTGGCGATCGCCTGTAGGAATTACCCCTGCTAACGCACTAACATTGTCTAAAGTTCCTGTTTTAATCGTCGTACCTCTAGGTAAGCCTCGATCTTGAACTGTGCCAACAATATCTCTACCTGCGGTAGGAAACAGATCGCTAGCGCTATAGCCATGAGCTTGCAGCAGGCGATCGATCGCCATCAACATCTGACAGACAGCGCGGGGGGATATCTGGTTTGCTTCTCCTAAACCCGAACCATTAATTAGCTTAATTTCGGTAGTTGGAAAGCCTGCTATCTTGGCGCTAGTTTCGGCAACTGTGTTCGCATCACCAACTAGATCGGCTAACATTTGTGCCATTTTATTATTGCTGTAGATATTCATCTGTCGCAATATTTCGGCTAGAGGTAAAGAGCGATGAGTAACTAGTAATTGGGCGCTGCTAGCAACTTGTTTGACCAATTTTACTGAACCTGAGAGCTTAATTTGAGGTTGCTTTGTCCCCACTGTCATGCGTAGATATTGCTGGGTAATTTCCGACTGCCATCGATCGCGATCTAAAGCCTGCTGTAATAGCTTTCCTGCCTCAAGCGAATCGGCTTTAAAATTCATATAAAACCGACCGTTAATCAAAATATCACCCTGAATTTCTCTAATTCCTAGCTGGTTTAAAGCATTACCTAAAGCGATTGCCTCTTCCCAAACGAACAGAGGATCGCCACTTCCTTGAATAATCAAATCACCTTTCAGAATCCCGTTATCGACATTACCTGTACCATAGACGTTGAGCCTAAACTGATGTTTTGCGCCCCATTTATCCAAGGCTGCTAGAGTTGTCGCAATTTTAGTTAAGGAAGCAGCAGGCAAAGGAGTTTGACCTAAATTACTGGCAGATACGTCCCAGCCAGACTGCACCCATATTCCTTGACGCTCTCGCTCAAACCCTCTCTGAGTCAGATTTTGCAGATGATTATCGATAACAGTTTGCGCAGTACGATCGCGATCAAATTCAGGTAGTTGGAAAATGACTGCTTGCTCCCAGGAGAGGGATTCTAAAGGTATTAAATCAGCCTGGGGGGCGATCGAATTATTGAACCAAGCTGTAATGCTGGCAACGGTGGCAAAGATAAAATTGAACATAAAGCAGTCAAGTTAGAGTAAAACTACCTGCCAGCTAAAATAACAATTATTACCAAAACTTTTGCTTTTTAGATTCTTAGATTGTTGAAGTTTTCCCGTCATTTTCAACGCAGATTAGGAATCTTTGACCTCAGACTGTTAAAATTTGTAAGGCTTATATAAAATTTGCTACATGGGATTAACACGCGCAAGAATTGCAGTGGACGCTATGGGGGGAGACTTTGCCCCTGAAGAAATTGTTGCAGGAGCAATTCAAGCTTCAGCAGAATTAGACGTAGATGTCTTACTAGTCGGAGATGAGGAAAAGCTAAAGCCTCTGATTAAAAAGCATGGCGGTCAGGATTCAGAACATGTCAGACTGGTTCACGCTGAAGACGTGATTACGATGAAAGAAGAACCTTTGGTGGGCATTCGTCGTAAACCAAAAGCCTCGATTAATGTGGCGATGAACCTAGTCAAACAAAAAGAAGCTGAAGCCGTGGTTTCGGCAGGTCATTCTGGTGCAGCGATGGCATCTGCGTTATTAAGATTAGGAAGAATCAAAGGTATTGAACGTCCTGCAATTGGTGCAGTCTTACCTACAATTATTCCGAACAAGTCAGTGATCGTTTTAGATGTTGGCGCAAATGTTGACTGTAAGCCGAAATATTTAGAACAGTTTGCCCTCATGGGTACAATTTATAGTCGGTATGTCTTGGGCAGAGGTGAACCCCAAGTCGGCTTGTTGAATATTGGTGAAGAATCTTCCAAGGGTAACGAGCTTGCTTTAACTACTCACAAACTGTTGGCGGATAATCCTCAGATTCCTTTCTTGGGTAATGCTGAAGGTCGAGATGTCCTATCGGGAGAATTTGACATTATTGTCTGCGATGGCTTTGTTGGCAACATTGTCCTCAAATTTGCTGAGGCAATTGGAGAGGTGATGCTACAAATCATGAAAGAGGAGCTACCCAGAGGCTTGCACGGTAAAGCAGGGACTGCAATCCTCAAGCCTAACTTAATGAACATCAAGCGTCGGATTGATCGCGCCGAACATGGCGGAGCATTATTATTTGGTGTAGCAGGAATCTGTATTATCAGTCATGGTAGTTCTCGTCGAGGTTCAATGTTTAATGCAATTCGTTTAGCCAAAGAGGCGATCGATAATGAAGTATTAGAAAAAATCAAGGCTAACAATCAGCAACGCTTAGAAGCCGAACAGCATAACGAAGCAACTGCTACTCAAGGAAAATAGAAAAAACGGTAGACAAATAGCCTAAACAAGTAACGGAGTAGAACATTGGACAACGTGGGTGTCGGAATTGCGATTACTGGATGTGGTTCAGCAGCACCAGAATCAATTTTAACTAACGATCATCTTGCTCAGATGGTAGATACCTCCGACGAGTGGATTAATACCAGAACTGGGATGAGAAATCGCCACATCGCGACTCCTAGCGAATCTTTGAGCCAGCTATCCGCCATTGCTGCTGAAAATGCGATCGCCATGGCAGGAATTTCTGCCACTGATATTGACCTAATTGTTTTGGCGACCTCTACCCCTGACGATCTGTTTGGTAGTGCCTGTCGCATACAGGGTCTGATTGGGGCGACTAATGCCGTGGCTTTCGATCTGACTGCTGCCTGTTCTGGCTTTTTATTTGCCTTAGTTACTGCTTCCCAATTTATTCGTAGCGGTACCTATAAAAACGTTTTAATTATTGGTGGAGATGTTCTGTCTCGTTGGGTTGACTGGAGCGATCGCACTAGCTGTATTTTGTTTGGTGATGGTGCGGGCGCAGCGGTTTGCCAGGCAGCGAAAGACAACAGTTTACTTAGTTTTGGCATGTACAGCAACGGCACTCAGAATGGCTCTCTCAACTTGAATTATCAAGGTCAGGGAAAACCGCTGGTAGACGATATTGTTGCTCAAAATGGCTCGTATAACCCAATTACCATGAACGGTAGAGAAGTCTATCGCTTTGCCGTTGCCAGAGTACCCGAAGCCATCAGTAAAGCCCTGTTTCAGGCAAATATAACGGCGGATGATGTTGATTGGCTTTTACTCCATCAGGCAAATCAACGGATTATGGATGCAGTGGCAAAACGGCTCAAAATTCCTCCCTCCAAAATTCTGAGCAACATTGCTGAATATGGCAATACTTCTGCTGCTTCTATTCCTCTTTCTCTCGACGCTGCGGTAAGAGACGGTAGAGTCAAGCCTGGAGATATAATCGCAGCATCTGGTTTTGGTGCAGGTTTAACCTGGGGCGCAGCTATTTTCAAGTGGGGATAATCAAATTAAACGTCTGATGTGGATTAGTTTCGTTCATACCTGCTAGTTTTTAAGCTCTTAGCGCAGCGCATTCGCGCAACGGAAGCTTTGGCTTCCACTCCCTTCAGGAGTACGGGCGTTAGCTCGGTGTCTTAAGACGACTGAGAAGGCAGAGCCTTAAGCCCTGGCAGTTAT
>JBCBEA010000107.1:0-9680 GCA_038529195.1 Cyanobacteria bacterium J06600_6 | reverse complement strand
CGCGATTTCTTTCAGAAATCGCGCTAAAAAAGCTGCCTTATTAGCAAAGAGAGATCGAGAAAATATTAGTAAAAATGGTTTAAGTATCTTAGAATACTATCGCCGAGGCTGGAGTATTGTCGAAATAGCTGCTCAAAGTTGTGAATCGGAAGAAACAACGATTAGAATTGCTGCTATTAGAAATTTTATTAACAGTGTCAACTCAATTATTAGCTTAGTCAGATCTCATGTAGATGGATTATCAACGCAAGAAATAGCCCAACAGCTCAATATTGAGATTAGCATTGTGACTGATGAACTGAATTGGTTTCAACAAAGTAAAATTGTTGCTCAAAAAGGCACACTTTGGATACATAAAAAGTACGAATGATATTTGTGTCTAATACCACACTTCAAATTAACTATTTTTCCGTCTGAGTAAATTTAGCTTTTTAAATTACTAATCAGAGACAAGTCTTGATTTGGCGATCGCATTTCTCAAACAATAGCTTAATCGTCTGTAGCGAGAAGTTCAGCGAAGAACTAAGATTCTGGATGCCTAAGTAACTTATATTTGCGCATAAGCTGAAGCGCGAGCAGGCTCTCAATCCAGTCCTTGTCTAAAATTAGTTTAGGCAGCTTTAATTAAATGCTCTTGAACCAAACCAGAATAGAATTTAGCTGCAAGAGGATTCTCTGGTGTCCAGTCAATACTAATTTGATTAAATTTGCTGTTAAGCATCATCATATTATCAAAGCGATCGCTAAGTCGTGTAAAGCGGTAGTCGCCACAGGCAAACACGATTGAATCTTCATTTTGAAAGGAAACTTTCCAGGCTTTGGGACTGGTTTCGAGAATTGCTACTACTTCTTTAATTTTCATCTTGCACCTTCTTGATTAATAAAATTGCTAGAGATTGAATTTGTTGCACTCTGCAAATTTATATTTCTCAGGCATGAGGAGGTATGCAAAATTAAGCTTAATCTTGCTGCTTGCTGGCTACACCTATTGATAAATCTGACTCTATTTACAGAGGCGATCTTCAAAGTCATTTATTTGGGAAGTCAGTTCGGGAGAAGGATTTTTAATTAGGTAAAGCTGCTGCAAAGCATCAGAACCCAGTTCTCGATGTAAAAAATGTTCAGCTTTGACGATCGCAATAGCTTCAGCCGTTGTTTTGTTAGTTTTTAAATGGCGATCGAGATTCGTTAACTCGGTGGCGATCGCTTTTTGTCGATGTTGTTCTAACATGACAATAGTCTGGCGATAATTTTTGTTGTTAGATATAAGCTCCCAGTCATAGGTAAGTCCAGGCTCTAGGGGTTCTCCGTCATAGGCAATGCTTTGAGTATTATCAGGGACAGCTTTAGTCCAAACTAGTCGATCATCCTGATATAGATTAATTTCAGATTCAAATATTTCGCCCCACCAGACAAACAAAGGGCGATCGCTCCAGATTAGCTGTTCACTCTTATTGCCAGGAGAAATCAGACAAACTTCTTCTCCTCTTGTCATCATGCGTCTCTCTGAGGATTTAAACAGGCTCAAAACCGCTTGTAAAATAGATGTTGACTGTTTATCTTCCTGCGGAGGAGGGTTTTTGGTTTCCGCTTGAGCTCCCAAGGGAGTTAGACTGACTAAAATTAAACTGGCTGAGAGTATTTGTTTGAATCTTTTCATAATGGATACTTCTGTGATTGGTGAGTAGTGAATATTCTGTCTATCTATGGGCGGGGATTTATTTTGGGTTAATTGTTCGAAAGCGAGGCTTGCCTAAGATGGCGAGGGCTAAGGATGGTAGCAGCCAGGGCAATAAAATCGAGCTAGAAATATATAGCTGTAGAGCCACTAAGCCATAAATAGCTGCGCTACTGGATAGCAACATCAATAGCCAGCGGTTGGTAAGTACTTTGTTGGTTAAATTGAGTCTGATGCTCTTGGTAATCAACAGCACGAGCAAAATCGACCAAAGTTGGGGAATAGGAATCACAAAATGATCCTCCAGCCAATGATGAGTCATGTATGCCAAAAATTCTGAACCCGTAAAGGGTGTTTCATCTGATTTTAAGCCTCTACGAGTCTGCCAATAGGAAACGGCTTGAGGCATAGAAAAGTTGTCAGAACCTACTTCTAGTCCTGCTTCTGGATAGCCACCAGCACCTATTATTATAGTTTGACCTGTCAAAGCCTGATCGCCGGCATTTTCTAATAATTTCCAGGCGTTCAGGCGGTTATAAACTAAATCAGGCGGAATCGAAAAGTCTTGAATTGGACGCAACCACTGTTGCCCAAAGTACTGAGCTAAGGTCGTTCCTAGCGATAACTGTCTGGGTTCAATCGAGCGATCGCTTGGTAAATCAGCAGCATAATCTGTAATCGTGCTGCGTAAATCTGTTTGACTGGTAATTTGGGGTATGGGAGCATCAGGTATTTGAGATATCTGACTAACTTCGGCTAATAGATAAGAGAAAGGACATATTTGACGACAGTCAATCGATCTGGGTAGCAGAGTCATGTAGCCAGGCAAACCATCGGTATAACCCTGTAGCGTCCAGTTAAAGTCGCCAATCTTAGTTTCTGAGGCAATTCCTACTTCTTGATTATCCGTTAGTTTATATGCCCCAAAGATAAACCAGGCTTGATCTGACTCCACGGCGCGAGCAACTTCTCTTGCCAAAATCGGATCATTTTCAGGTTGAGTGCGATCAAATAAATAGTCAATTCCAATTACCCGCGCATCTTCTGCTATCAGGCGCTCGACTATGCTGGCTAAATATCGACGATTCATGGGCACAGGGCGGTCAATCTTAGCCTGTCGCAAGGACTGTTCATCAATATGAACTAAAGTTATGGGCGCAGTCGTAGCGGGTAACTGTCCCGTAGCATCGCGATAAATCGATTGGACTAAGGTTCGCCGATCTAGGAGGAAATTATTGATGGCTGGAACAAGACTCAGCACACACAATGCACTTACGGCGATCGCTTCGTAACGACTGGGCAGCCATTTGGTTAGCTGCTGTCGCCATCTCCAGGGCTGAATACGGTACGGCTGGGCATCAGGATGGCAAAATAAAGAGGGAATGAGGGCAGCGGAGGGATAGGTTAGGTTCTGCTGCTTCAGCTGTTTTCGGGCATAAACTAAAGCTTCCCGCACGTCTTGATCCCTAGCCAAAGCCTGTACGAAATGAACTAAAAAAACCTGAGCTACCTGGTTGTGAACTGGTTCGCGCATAATTGCTACCTGACTCAAACCCAAATCGATCAGGGAGTTAGCAATACTCAAGCCACTACAGGAATTAAACAGGGCAAACTGTAAGCCATGGGACTGAGCCGTCTTCAGCTCCTCGGCTATTTCACTGATCGAGAGAACAACGTCTGGTGCGATCGCTATTTCGCCCCCCGTAATCGTTGTTTCACAACTGTGTCCTGCAAAAAATAAAATTTCCCAACCTCGTTCATCGGTTAAAGCCTGTCCGATCTGCTGCTTAATAGATTCTGCCGACTGTTCGACCTGCCAGTTAACAAATTCAATTTCGGCTATGGACTGTAGAGTATTAATTGTCAGGCGATCGCTGTTGATATTGATTGCCGTATCGTCACCTAAAATAGCTAAAATGCGCGGTTTACGGGGACGTTTAGGAGCTTGAATCTGATGGTTAATATTGGTCGGACTGCGGGTAATTATGACCGTGCTGCCAAATTCTGCCCCTAGCTCCCAGCTTTCCCAGGGTAGTCTGGCCAATTCATCGCTACAGGTAATAGATAGGGAAATTGCCGTCGATTCTTGCCTATTGCTGGCTATTTTTGCTCTAATTTCATACAGTTCTGACTGTCGTAGCCAATTATGAAAGGTAGATAAAAACTGAGCTTCTGCCTGAACCAGTTGACGATGCCAGTCTTGAGGTAGGGTTAAGCGATCGCTTTTTGGTTTAGGGACTCTCGCGCGTAATGCCGTTTGGTAAAAACCTAAATAGGCTTGATGCCACGTCTGATATAGGGCAGAGAGACTGCTGGGCAAAGCTATGATGCTCGAAATTTGCTGTCCTTTGCCCCAGATTAGCTTAAACAGACAGGTATTTTCGATTTGCTGGATCTCAAGCTGAAATTTCATCTGGATGTTAACTCTCCCTCAATTAAAAATAAAATCGGGAAATGTAAAAGCAGTGCCGTCTCTCAAAATAACTCGAACGGTAAACTGCTCGTTTAATTCGCCAATTACCTGAGTATAGAGATAAGAATCTGACGTATCGCGATCGATCGCTTTAGTATCTAAAATTATCTCACTTTCTCGTACCTCCAGCCTTAAATCTTGGGGTAAGTAATGATCTGGCTGCCCGCCTAAAACTAGCAATAAAGACCATTCGGGGACGTTCTCTTCTTCTATCTCCCAGGTAAGGGCAAATAAGCGTAGCTGATGATTACCAAGCGTAAAATCTTGACAAGCACCACGAGCTTCGGGGGGTACACCTTCGCCACTGCGCCGTAACTGAGTCACGATCGCCGCAAATTCTTCGGTGGGCGATGCTCGATTGACTACGGATAAATCTCTCAAACCATTAGCAGCAAAGACAGGTGGCGGTAATAAAGTCCAGGACAGATTTTGCGCCAGCTCGTCTAGCTCATTAGATAGCCAAGATTTGACGTTAATTGCCGTTTGCGTCAGGGAATTTCTTAAGCTAGTCAAACCATCGGCAACTGTAAGTTGATCGCTTTGCAGTCGATAGAGCCACCCAAGCAGTTTGGGGTTACGAAGAATAGGTGCTGCTTGTGACCAGGTTAATATTTGGTCAAGACTTTGGCTTGATCGCAGTTGAGGTAACAACGGCTCTAGTTGAGTCAAAATCTCCTCATTTGAGCTGGCCATAGCAGGAAGCTGAAGCAATTCTGGCTCAATACAGCGTAGATATAAGAGCAAATCTTCTGGCTGATGTTCAAACCAAGCTAGAGGCAGTTCATAAGTCCAATCTTCGGTGGGGACTAAACTTGCCTTTTGCTGGCGCTGTCTAATTTCTTCGTAACGAATAAAGCTATTGAGCTTAACTTCTGCCTGTTCTTCAACTACATCTAACAGAAGGTAAAAATGGGCAGCATATTCTGGTAAGTCAATTAGCGCACGGTCAATAGTTACCAATTCATCGATCGCCACACCGTTGGTTAATAAACATATTTTATACTTACCAACCCGAAGATTAAATACGCCATCAATATAGTTAGCCTGGCTTGGCTGCCTAACAGAACATTGCTCAGCCTCAATCACCAAAGAATCAGATCGTGACTCTAACCAGTTTTCAAAGCCAAACAAAGCCAAGGAGTTAAGATAAGTGCGCCACTGTCGTTCGGGATTCTCTAGGCGATCGCTCAATTCAATGGCTTGGTCTACTTGGAATGAAGATAGTTCGATCCCCGTCTCCGAAAATGATTCAAAGTCCAGTAGGAGGCTATCAGTTTCAATATTATTACTGTTCATAGATGTTTTATTGATAGTTCCAGTACTTACTTATTTATATTTCTCTGGGTTTGGGGGATATGCATAAAATAGTATTTTCCAACGTATCATGTCTGCTTGATTGAGCAACTGATCTTTAAATTGCTTTTATCCGAACCTTCTGTAGTGAGAGGTTTGATCGAACGTCCCTACTAATAATATTTAGATTGAATCATATTTAGATTGAATCTAAATAATGGCAAATTCTGCGAGCTAAAATACTTTCGGTGCTGTTGGCGGTACTAACTTCTTTTTGCGCCTCATCTAACACTAAATCTATTTGTGACCCCAAAGCCGACTCTATTTCTTTGTCTCTTTGCTGTAACGATGTTATGTCGGACAGCGCTGGAAGAGACTGCTTTGCTATCCATTCTTGCAGCTTGAGCAGCATTTGATGGCGAATGTCCGTTCTTAATTCTTTCAGCTTTAATAATCTTGTTACCTGATACTGAGCCTGTAAGTTTATTTTTGGCGCGATCACACTCATTGATTCTCCCTGACAGTGAAATAACTCCAGAGCGGTAATGAACTGAGTTTTTTTAGCTGCTTTTTTGCCTTTAAACTTACTCAAACGACCGTCTAATACTGCTTTGATCGAGCGATCAAGACTGATTTTAAATTCCTGCTGATAGGATTTCATAAATTCATTCCCATCTGGGTTTTGCTCTGGCTCAACCTCTCTTGCAGCCTGCATATAAGAAACCTGGTCTAAGGACTCCTGCTTCGTTTTACCGCCTTTAACATAGATGCGATATTCCCGTAGCTGTTGGGCAAGCTGTTCTAACTTAGTCAGAGTAGATTCGGGGGAGATAGCTAAACCTGTTTGCTGCTCTACTAGCTCGGCGATGCTTGTCAACTGCTCTAGATTTGGCGTTTGACATTTCTGTCCTTTACTTTGGCGATTTTTGAGGCGATCGCGACGGTAGATTTGATGGTAGCTAGAGAGTAAAATCGCTGCCTGCTCTATTTCTGTTGGGGTTAGATTGTGAAACTCAACTAAAATTCGCGACCCCTGTCTGATTTGAGTATCGTTTAAAATTGCCCAGTTACTAATTAGATAAACTCCCTGCTCCAAGAGAAATAGCTGTAGCTCTCGGTGCTGCTTGACATAGCGATTTGTCCAGGTCGAAAGACTAGCGAGATCGGGATTAAAAGTTTCGAGAATCTCTACTGCTAAAGGCTTATATTTACTGACGGTGGGTGGAAAACCAGCACCATCCCTGAAATTATCTAAAGTGTCGGTCAGAGTATAAATAAAGAGATCGTAACGGCTAAAACCATGAACTTTGCCAAACTGGATCTCAAGCAAGGTGCAGGCTTGTCTGATCTGGTGCGAGATAAAACAACGCAGACATCTTTCCGCAAGGATTTGATGCTGATCGTCATTATTTTTAATCTTCACTAAATTTCTTTGTACCAGGCTGTCGACTATCTTTTCATGCTCAAGCAGACTTTCAAACTGCTGTCTAAAAAACTGCTGAACCGTACTTATTTCTGATATTTTTAGCTTTCCCGAACTATCAAGTCGCACCAAATTCCAATATTTAGATCCTGTTTTCATAGTCTAGGTATATTCAAAATTAATCAGCAATAAAATAGCGTCGGCAAAGATATTTAGGTCAGCAAAGCTATCTTGAGATTGAGCATTTATCGTAACGCCTAACAACATATATTTTGATAATTTTATCGTTAATTTTGCTTCTCATACTGAACTTTACTAAATTTTACTGAACTTTCTCTAACTTCTCTTAACTATTACCTAACTACGACTTGATTGCCTTAAGGTTCTGCTTATCGCTAATTGTAAACTGCAAGACATAGCTAGATTCGCCGTGCTTAATTATCTCAATTTATTTTATTTGAATTAATAATTAATAATCTAGTATTATGTAAACTTAGATATCAACAATTCATAGAAACTATATGCTAAGAAAAATACTGAACAGTTCAAAAAACATCGGTCATAACTGGTCATATTTTATAGTTTCTGTAATAGTTGCATTTTCCCTGATTTTAGCTAATGCTAAAGTTGTAAAATCGGCAGCATCTTCGCCTGTGATGGTTCGCGAACTTAGCTCAGAGCCAATCAGCATCGAAAAATTCTCGAACATGGTGGCTGCCGTTGAGAATAAATGGGAAAACGATTATAACGACTATTTTCAACGAAATTTTAGGACTACTTCTCTATCTGCCACGAAAATTGCCCAACGTCTTAAAAAACTAAAAACAGCTCAGGGTATCAATCCCGCAGTTATCTGGGCGATCCCCAAAGATAATTTTTTACGCTTAATCCTCATTACTCCTGAAAACCAGTTCGTAACTAGAGACATCAGAGGTGCAAACCGTGCCAGACTGAGTATGAGAGTTGAAGAATTAAAAACATCAATCACAGATTCCCAATCTCTTGCTTATCTACCCCCAGCAAGAATAATTTATCAGTGGTTGTTCAAGCCTCTAGATCCTTTCCTAGAAGCCGAACAAATTGATACTCTGTTGCTTTGCACTGGTCCTAGTTTGCGATCGCTGCCTTTTGCAGCTCTACACGATGGCAATCAGTTCGCGATCGAAAAGTATAGCCTGGCTCGTATTCCCGCATTTAATCTCACCAATACTGATTATGAAGATAAGGGAGAGCAGCAGGTATTAGCAATGGGAGCATCTGAGTTTACTAGTTTGCCCTCACTTATGGGTGTAGAAGCCGAACTCAATACCATCGTGCCAAAATTATGGTCGGGATTAAAAATGCTCAATCAGCAGTTTACGATCGCCAATTTGGTGCAGGCTCACCGTCAAGGTGATTTTGATATTATCCATCTTGCCTCCCACGCGCAGTTTAATCCTGGTTCTCCTGAAGATTCTTATATTCAGTTCAGCGATCGCCAATTGAGCCTTAAACAGCTAGCAGAACTAGAGTTAGATTCTCCCAGTGTCGATTTGTTGGTGCTTAGTGCTTGTGAAACTGCTGTGGGCAACGAAGATGCGGAATACGGCTTTGCAGGATTAGCTATGCAGGCGGGTGTTAAGTCAGCTTTAGCAAGTTTATGGACGATTAATGATGTGGGAACGGTTTTATTAATGAGCGAATTTTATCAAGAGTTAAAATCAACGCCAATTAAGGCGGAAGCTCTTAGACAGGCGCAGTTAAAAATGCTGCAAAAACGGGTTTTCGTTGAAGGGAATCAAATCAGAGGTTCGGATGTCGAAGTAGAAGTAGATCTCCCCGAAGTGGGTACAGAAACTAAACCACTTAACTTCAACCATCCTTTTTATTGGGCAGGATTTACCATTATTGGCAATCCCTACTAATCATTGAAGCTAGATCATGAGCAACTATAAAGACCGTAATCCGGCTAACAACTCAGACTGAGCAGCAAAAGCTAAATTACAAACTGATTTTTGCCAATCAGGGCGATCGCAATAGAAGGCATGCAGCATATTTTGTTTGATCTCGATCGCCTGCTGGGTATTTAAATATCCATGCCGATAAAGCCAATGATCTGCCCGCAGAGCATTAAAAACTTCGTTCTCGGCAACTGTGCCAAATTCATAAGCAGCAGCAATACAAAGAGAATCAGCTAATTTGTCTGGGAAGGCTGAAATCAAAGTTCCGGCGGGAGTATATCCAGCAACAGACTGTTCTGAACCCGTGGTAATTAATTTATCGCCCCAGATCTGACTGGCTAGATCTAAATCGGCTAAATCGTCAGATAGGCTCATTAGCTGTCCCGTAGCGTACTGTCCCAATCCAGTATGATAATCTAGCAAGCCAACTACTTCACAATCTTCTAAATAGCGATCGCAAATTTGATTAAAGACTCGATTTGACCAGGTGGGAACTTCTCCTCCGTAGAAAGGTGCGTACCAATATTGATATTGACCTTTAGCCAGATCTGCTGCTGCCGATGGTGACTGGAGTAAATATTCGGTTAGGCGGTCTAGAGTCTGAGTTTGAGTCTCTTCCGTCCATTCTTGAGGAATAATTACCTTCACTAAATCGTCATATAGGGCATTTTTTGGTAAAGGATGGCTAAAATCAAGGAAATTACGGTTAATGTCTACGCCATCTTCGTTTACACGGCGAAAATGGCTCATTCCATAGGGGTTCAAGCCGTGAATCATGACAATGGCGACATCACTATCTGCTTGCTGATGCCATTTAGTTCTCATTGAGCCGACCTGAATGCCCGAGCCACAGTATCCTTCTACACCATGAAT
>JBCBEA010000106.1:0-9714 GCA_038529195.1 Cyanobacteria bacterium J06600_6 | reverse complement strand
TTGAATACGTAATACAAATTAATTGTACAAAGTGGCAGAGCAATGGTTTTTAATAATACTTAAATGTATTTTTTGAAGTTCGCCCAATTTAATCCTATGTCAGCATTCGACAATCAAAAATGGCAGCCTACTAATCGTCCTTTTAACAGTTCTTTAAGCGGACAAGCCCCTCTGCCTCTCAACAGCTATCAAGGAAATTCCTACAATGCCATGTCTGAGAGCGTTTCGACCGTCGTAAATTTTTTAGACCGAAAATTTAGTCGAACCCAAGTACATCTTTTAGAAGCACCCTGCTATTACTACATGGGAAATAAGTCAAAGTTAGAAATAACGGTGTTTTCTAATCCTCAAATTGCCAAAATAGATGTCAGAATGATTACTTTGAAAAGCTATGACCGAGAGCCTTCATATGAATGCAGCTATGATTTGAAGGGAATATCTGTGCCGATGTTTATCAGATCTATTGAAGATTTGATGTCGAGAATGGATTAATTGGAGATACTAAAAAATTTAAGCATAGCGATTAGAAAGCTAACGGCGCATATCGCCAGCATTGCGAAGCGCGCAGGTTTGATCTCGGGGGTTTTTCTTCTGAACAACTTTCGTAAGAAACAACTTTGGACTCTTTGAGTGCGATGAGCGTAATCTTACTAGCTGATTGAGAATGGAGTCAACACAGGGAACTAACTGGTATGAAAAATAACTTCTCCAATACCCTTTGAGACGATCAGCAACCATAGGAAACCTTGGTGACAGGAATCATACCGTTTGTTCATCTTGTCGCTTTTCTCCAATAGCTTATCTTTTTTCCCAAATATGTCGAAAATTTAGCAGAATTACAGTTGATTCTCAGCGAAATATCATCTGACTCTCCCAAGATCGTAGTCTAGTTAGAAAAATTAAATCATCTGGGAATAATCTTTTATTTGGTAAAGATTAAGCCTATACTCTCGATGATTCTATTAATCTGTAAATAGACTAAGTTAAGTAAAGGGATTAGCTATCTGTGACTGAGATTGCAACAAATCAGCCAACTACGTCGAACGATTTAGATTACGATATTGAGTCGGCGGTATTATCAAGATATCAGGAAGGAGCAAGACAGCAGCAGCCTAGTCTCTGCTGTCCTACAGAATATGAGGGCAACTATACTCAAAATTTGCCAGAAGAAATCGTCGCTAAAGACTATGGCTGTGGAGATCCGACTCGCTATGTAAACGAAGGTGAAACCGTAGTTGATTTAGGCTCTGGTGCTGGTAAAAACTGCTATATTTTGGCACAAAAAGTCGGAGAGTCGGGCAAAATTATCGGCGTAGATTTTAACGATGAGATGCTCAACTTAGCACGCAAGTATCAGGGAGAGATGGCAGATAAGCTTGGTTATCGCAACACTGAGTTTGTCAAGGGCAAGATTCAAGATTTGAAATTGCCTCTAGATGGTTTAGAAACCTGGTTAAAATCTAATCCTGTCACCTCTGTAGACCGGATTGGCGAGTATGAAGCAGAATGCGATCGCCTGAGACAGCAACAGCCTCTAATTGCGGAGAATAGCGTTGATGTAGTTATTTCTAACTGCGTGCTCAATTTAGTTCGTCCTCAAGACAAGGAGCAGCTATTTGGCGAAATCTTCCGCGTCTTGAAACGTGGTGGAAGAGCGGTAATTTCTGATATTGTCTGCGACGAAGATCCCACCCCCAAAATTATGAACGACCCCGACATGTGGAGTGGCTGTATTGCAGGGGCATTTAGAGAAGACATGTTTCTGAAAATGTTTGAGGAGGCGGGTTTTTACGGCGTAGAAATCCTCAAGCGCGAAGAGACTCCCTGGCAGGTAATCGACGGCGTTGAGTTTCGTTCGATGACTGTGAGAGCCTATAAAGGCAAAGAGGGAGTGTGTCTAGAAAGAAAGCAGTCTGTAGTTTATAAAGGTCCTTGGAAACAGGTAGTGGATGATGATGGTCATGTTTTCTGTCGTGGAGAACGCATGGCAGTCTGTGACAAAACTTATAACATTATGACTAGCTGCTGTAGTCCCTATAGCGCGGATGTAATTGGCATCGAACCCTATGAGAATATTTCCTTAGAGTCGGCAGCAGAATTTAATTGCAAAACAAAAGCAGTACGCCATGCCAGAGAGACAAAAGGCTCGGAGTATAACTTAACTGATACTAGTAGCGATGAGTGCTGTACTTCAGACGAATGTTGCTAATCAGTTAACAGTCAATAGCAAGGTGGGCAACAGGAAAATACAAGATATTTATTATTTGTAAATTTAATCTTTGCTCACCATCAATACATAAATCTGCCTTTAATCGTCATATTCCATGTGGACTCTAGCTATTTTCTTGGCAACGGTTTTTCTTGCCTATGCCAACGGTGCAAACGATAATTTCAAGGGGGTTGCTACCCTCTTTGGTAGTCAAACGAGCAACTATAAAATTGCAATTTGGTGGGCAACTGCTACTACTTTTGCTGGTTCTATCTGCTCAGTGTTATTTGCCTCTGCATTGCTCAAAAGCTTTTCTGGCAAAGGTTTAGTTCCTGATGCCATCGCCGACACGGGTTCTTTCCACCTAGCCGTAGCTCTGGGCGCAGCCATCACGGTGATTTTGGCAACGATAACTGGATTTCCCATTTCCACGACCCACGGCATTACAGGAGCATTAACAGGAGCGGGTTTGGCTGCTATCGGCACAGATTTAAACTTTGCAGCTTTGGGGAAATCTTATTTTATCCCTCTGTTGTTAAGTCCTTTCATTGCGATCGCTTTAGGCTTAGGTTTATATAGCCTGCTGCACTATCTGCGTTCCGCTCTCAAGATAGACAAAGCTTGGTGCGTATGCGTCGGTAACCAGCAAGAACTAGTCCCTGTCGGTAGCGAACATTTGGCGACTCAAAAAATGGGTATGGCAATTAACACTGTAGAAAACTGCCAGCAGCAATATGTTGGTAACTTTATGGGGGTTGAAAGCCAAAAGCTGGTTGATGCCAGCCATTTCCTGAGTGCAGGGGCGGTTAGTTTTGCCAGGGGCTTAAACGATACTCCCAAAATTGTGGCGTTATTGTTAACGGTAACGGCTTTTTCAATTCAGGGAGGCATGTTGGCAGTTGGTTTGGGCATGGCAGTCGGCGGTTTGCTCAACGCACGAAAAGTAGCGATGACGGTAAGCAACAAAATTACGACTCTTAATCCAGGTAGAGGATTAGCTGCTAACTTAGTCACGGGATTTTTAGTTATTTTTGCCAGTCGTCTAGGTGTTCCCGTATCAACCACTCATGTTTCAGTTGGCTCTATTTTTGGAGTCGGGGTAGTTTCCAAAACAGCACACTTAGGCATGTTTTCCAAAGTTTTGAGTTCTTGGGTCTTAACACTGCCCATTGCTGCAACTATTAGCGCTATTACCTATTTAGCATTGCCCAATTGAACAGTAAGTTTAATTCTACTGAAACAATTATGCTTTGAGTTGATTTTCTGGAGATATAAATATTAGGCGTTGGTCAGTTAGTAATGTCGCACGATAAGTTATTCTTCGTAGCTTTAAGCACAGCGCATACGCGCACAAAGGCGCATGGTTCGCCGCATGTTCGTCGTCTCCGACGACTAGGACGCAGAGCGTCCGTAGCTTTAAGCTCTAAGCTTTTCAAATCCAAGTTTATTTCTTTAGAGATAAAAAATATACTACTAGCATTACGCATTTACCAACGCCAAATATTAAAAGTTTGACCATAGCTGTTTGTTTTAAATTAGGTTAATGTATGGCAGATTCTTAAAGCTCACAAACAATAGGTGTTGATTAGAAATATGAGTAATTTAGGTGCAAAGTTTGGGCAGGAAATTGCTAAGTATTGCCAATATATTCGCCCTGGAATGTTTGAATATGCAATTAATATTTCTCATAAGTATAGTTATCTCTATGTTGAAACACCAAAAGCAGGCTGTTCTTCGATCAAAGCGTCTTTACAAAGAATGGAATTAGAGTCTCCAACTTTTTACCGAGAAGATTTTGAAGACATACACAACAGAAAGTTTTCTCCCCTACTAAAACCTTCCCAAGTAGGTTCATTTGATGCTTTTATTCGTCGACCTAATCTTTTTAAATTTTGCTTTGCGCGCAATCCTTATACCAGACTACTTTCTGCCTATCTTGATAAAATAAAATCGAATAAGCCTCAGAAAAAAGATATCCTGCATCATTTAGGTAAAAATATACATCAGCTAGATACTGAAATTTCTTTCGATGAATTTATTGGAGTTATTTATGAGCAGCCGATCGCCAATCTCAACGATCATTGGAATATTCAATATTATCAAACCTTTCAAAATTCAATTAAATATGATTTTATCGGTAAGATAGAAAGCTTTGATCGCGATTTTGAATTTGTTTTAAATACTATTAACCAAGATTATCAAAAATATATCTCAAAAGAACAAAGACATGCTTCAGGCACGAATAAGCTATTACAGACTTATTATACTCCTACTTTAATTGCCAAGGTTAGAGACAAATTTGCAATTGATTTTGAACATTTTGGCTATGATGATGATTTCCAAGACTGCTTATCTGCAAGTAAAAAAAAGCCAGAAAAAATGCTGTCTAGTTAATCAATTAGCTTAGATATTTCTAACTGTAATTTTATCTACCTACTGCCCTAGCTGGTATTCTAGCGGTGGGCTTATTAATACATCCCTATCAGACAATTATTTATGACATCTTCAGCTACAGCTTCAACTTTCATTCCCTTTTCCCAAAGGATTGGTTCTCCTCTAACCAAAAATAAAATTACCGTTCTCCAAATTAATCTTGGACGAAAATGCAATCTTGCCTGTACCCATTGTCATGTGGAAGCAAGTCCTAAACGCACCGAAGAACTATCTGCTGATGTCTGCGAACAGATTATTGAGTTAATTAACCGCTTTCCTCAGATTCAAACTATCGATCTGACGGGTGGTGCACCCGAAATGAACTATGGCTTTCGTCCGATTGTCGAAGCAGCAAAAGCCCACGGCAAAGAAGTGATCGTGCGTTCCAACTTAACAATCTTTTTTGAGTCTGGCTATCAAGACCTACCAGAGTATTTTGCTCAACATCAGCTTCGAGTTACGGCTTCTTTACCCTGCTATCTCGAAGATAATGTCGATTCTCAGAGAGGTTCGGGGGTTTACGATCGCTCTATTCAGGCAATACAGGCTTTAAATAAGCTCGGTTACGGAACAGATCCCAACTTGATGATCGATCTAGTTTATAACCCCCCATTACCGACTAGTACAGATTTTTCTCTGACTCCCAATCAGCAAAAGCTGGAACAGGATTATAAAACTTATCTTGCTGAACACTTCCAAATTCAGTTTAATAATCTCTTTACTATTACCAACATTCCCATTGGCAGAACTAAACAATTTTTAGAGCGTCGTCAGGTACATGATCAATATCTCCAGTTTCTAGCAGAAAATTACAATCCTGCTACTTTAGATAATGTGATGTGCTTAAATGAACTGTCGATCGACTATTTGGGCAATGTTTATGACTGCGACTTTAATCAAATGGAAAACATGACAGCGACGACAGACAAACGTAGTGCTCTCACCGTGAAAAAACTATTATCAATGAACAGCCTCGACGTAATTCAAGAAATCAAAACAGCTAACTACTGTTATGGCTGCACTGCTGGGACAGGATCTAGCTGTGGCGGGGCTTTAGTATGAGCTTTAGTATGATTCATTGTGCTTAAAAAAATTACTCTCAGCTTTACGGCACTCTTTCAGCAATTACGTCAGCTAGCTACTAATCCTAAACTCGTGGCGATCGCGATCGCAGTGCCGATTATTGTCTTACTCTGTCTGTTCACGCCCCTAAAAACAGTCTTTAATCCTTGGCAATTTAAGGACTTTATCCAACAGTACGAAGGATATGTCGAGGTTCTGTTTATTGCTATTTATACGGTGTTGACAGTGGTTGGCGTACCAGGAACAGTCCTGACTATCGTCGGTGGTACTCTGTTTGGCATCTGGCACGGCACGTTGATTTCGATCATTAGCGCCACATTTGGGGCTTTATGCGCATTTTGGGCTGCTCGCTATCTGTTTCGCGACATGGCACAGCGTCGGTTTGCTCAGAGTAAAAGATTGACTAAATATCAGACGGCGGTACTCAAGCAGCCGTTTGCTTTTGTCCTCACGACTCGCTTAATTCCCATCTCTCCGTTTAACCTAGTCAACTACCTGTTTGGCTTAACCTCAATTGACTGGCGAGACTATACTAAAGCCACTTTTCTGGGTGTGATTCCTGGTAGCTTTGCCTATACCTGGATTGGTCATAGTGGTGAAATGGCAATGAAGGGAGAGGATCGCATCTCACTTTTTTTCGCTTTAACCTTTCTCGCCTTGATATCAGTAATACCGATACTTCATAACAGGAATGAATAATAAGCAGTGGACGTAGCGATCGGCTACGTCCCAAATCAAATCTATCCACCGACAACAACGCCACCGTTAGGATGCAATACCTGTCCTGCAAAGAAGGAAGAATCTTCTGAAGCGAGAAATACAAAGCTAGTAGCAACTTCAACTGGTTGACCAGGACGTTTCATTGGTACTTGTTTGCCAAATCCTTCTACCTGCTCGGCAGAAAAAGCATCGGGGATAAAAGGAGTCCAAATTGGACCAGGAGCGACACCGTTGACGCGGATGCCTTTTTTGAGTAAAGATTGGGATAATGAGGGAGTAAATGCCAGAATTGCACCTTTAGTAGTGGAATAGCTCAGTAGAGGAGCATGACCTTTATAGGCATTGATCGAAGTGGTATTAATAATAGTGCTGCCTTCCTTGAGGTGGGGAATAGCAGCCTTGCAGAAATAGAACATCGCAAAGATGTTGGTGCTAAAAATACTGCCCAAACGTGCTGAATCAATATCTTCTAAAGTTTCGGGGTTTTCCATATACTGTTCCGCAGCATTGTTAACCAGAATATCCAGCTTGCCTAACTCTTTTACAGTTTTAGCAACTGCTTCATGACAAAACTCTTCTCCACTGATGTCTCCAGGAATCAAAACACATTTTTTCCCTTCTGCTTCGACTAATTCTTTAGTCTTTTCCGCATCTTGGTGTTCGTTAAGATAGACGATCGCCACGTCTGCACCTTCTTTCGCATACAGTACGGCAACTGAGCGACCGATACCGCTATCTCCACCAGTAATTAAAGCAACTTTATCTGTTAGCTTTCCGCTGCCACGATAACTTTCGCGATCGTATTCGGGTTTGGGGGTCATCTCTGCTTCAACACCAGGCTGCTTATCCTGTGCCTGGGCGGGAATTTGATCGGCGGAAATAGTCATTAATTTATGCTCCTTTGCTAATTGTTTGATTATTAAATCTGCTTATTCAAAGTCGGCTTCGTTGCTACCAAACATCAAAATAAAAACATGATTGTTGTAACTAATCCCAATTTAGAAAAAAGCACCCTGTAAAAGTATGGGTCTTAGGTTAGATTTCAATTTTAGATTTTAATCGGCGATCGCAATTTAGGTAGATGATAGTATTGCCTGGACTAATAATTAGGCTGGCAATACCGATCTAATAGCGATCGCGCTAGTTCGTAACTATTTTCCTGTGTCTGTACGGTATATGCTTCTCGCTCGAGATCTTGACGTTGAGTGTTAACGTAGCGCTTAAAATAGGGTAGAGCTTGGGGAATAGGTTCTAGATCTAAGCCTAGGGTTTGAATCTTGCCGTTTCCAGCGCAATATTGAGCAGCATGAACCGCTTCGTGGATCAGCGTTGCCCGATCAATACCTAACTCGAAGACAATTGGGTTAATCCAAACCGACTTACTTGGAGAATGGAGCAGCCCATAGGGTTTACGAACGATACGACGTAAGCCATTCTGCTGCTGGGGCAAATTAAATTCTGGGGGAATAGCAATATTTACCTGAAATCCATAATTTTCTAGCTGAGTTTTAAGCTGGATAAATTCAGGCTCAATGTTCGGTAATTGAGCGATTAAAATCAGGGAACTAGCTAACCAAGATCTAAGCATCGCCTAAAAACTGACTGATAGTTGGGGTTAAATATTCAGCTAGGGTTGTAGCATCGACTCCTAATTCACTTCGTTCTTCCGCTACTGCGATCGCTGCTTGAGCGTGCCACCAGGCAGCCGTAGCCACGATATTAAACAAATCATTTTGTTCTACCCCTTTTATTTGGGCAGCTAATCCCGCAGTCAAACCCGTCAACACATCTCCACTGCCACCTCTAGCTAGAGCGGGTGTACTGTGGGGAATAAGCCAGGTTAATCCTTGAGCATTAGCGATCGCTGTTCTCGCACCCTTGAGGAGAATAGTTGCCTGACTTTTTTGTGCAGCGCTTTGTACCGCCTGGAGACGGTCTTCCTCGGCGAGAATATCGGGAAATAAACGCTTAAATTCTCCTAGGTGGGGAGTTAGCACCGTTGCCCCTTGGCGATCGTTTAAAACTTCAATCACATCGTGCTGGGACAAGATATTTAAACCATCCGCATCCAAAATAAGAGGACATGCCGACTGTAAAACTTTGATAACTACCGATTCGGCATGAGTGGTCATCCCAGGTCCACAGGCAATCGCGTCAAACTGACTCAGATCGTTAGCTGAATAAGGTAGAGAGGCGATCGCACCTTCCTTATTTTCAGGACAGCCAACAATCAGAGCTTCGGGTAAATGACCGATCATCTGAATTTTCAGAGATTCGGGGACGGCGATTGATAACATTCCCACACCACTAGCTCTTGCCCCTAAGGCTGCTAAAATAGCTGCGCCTGTATAGGTTTGAGAACCACAGATTAGGAGTAAATGTCCCTGCTGATATTTATAGGTAGTGACCGAGCGGGGGAGAGGTAAAAAACTGAGGGCGATCGCTGGCGTAATTTGCTTAACTGGTACAGGCTGAGGCAAAACTGACCAAATATGATGTCGTAGCAGACCAAAATCTATTCGAGTACACTGACCCAGATATTCTAAAGCACAGTCTTGAAAAAAAGCTCTTTTCCACAAGCCCAAACAAAAAGTATGGGTAGCTTTGATACTTTTGCCCATTACTGCACCTGTATCGGTGTGAATACCCGAGGGTAAATCGATACTAACTACGGGTTGCGACCAGCTGTTAACCGTATTGATCGCTGTCGTCAGATTTTCTGGTAAATCGCGAGTTAGACCAAAGCCGAATAAACCGTCAACAATTAGCTCGCAGTTTGCTAGTGGCTGGATTTCTTCATGGAGAGTGATGCCTAAACTTGCTGCGTAGTTCGCATGATTTGCCGTCAACTGTTTAAGCTTAAAGAAGGGACGATAAACCTTAACCTGATAGCCTGCTAAATATAGTTCGCGGGCAATTACTAAAGCATCGCCACCATTATGTCCAGGACCAGCCAAGATGCCGATGCTTGTTGTCGTCTTTAAAGGATATAGCTCTTGGATACGATTGAAACATAACCTAGCTGCCTTCTCCATCAAGGCTGCCACAGGCATTCCTGCGGTAAATATCTGTGATTCAATCTGTCTCATCTGCTCGGCAGAAACAATCGCGGTTTCGACGATATTTTTCATCAGCTCTAGTCGGCAATATTCCCAAGATCGGCAACATCAACAGATTATCCTAATTTGCCTGCATATTATCTAGATTTTGCCGATTAATTATCCTGACTCAGATTTTAGGAGCGATCGCAAAGCTGACGATTTTCGACA
>JBCBEA010000105.1:0-9748 GCA_038529195.1 Cyanobacteria bacterium J06600_6 | reverse complement strand
TCTATTCTCTTTAGCGTCGGATAAAGACTGCCTATCTTCAGACTGTTCATGCCAACGGTTTTTCGTGCCTGATTAATCTGTTCTAGAAGCGGGATTGATTGAAGGAGAATTTCGCGAACCAGTAGCAGGAGAGGGCTCTCCCCGTCGCAAGTACTATCGTCTTTTGAATGATGGGGAAATAGCCATCAGTCGGAATCAAGCATATCGAAGATTATTAGCAGATAAAAAAGCTGCTGCATTGCCCAAAGGGAAACATGCGTGAACACTATTTTTTTTGAAAGCGATGAAAAGAACAATAGACATAAACCAGAAGCCGAAAATTTTCTGTTTCAGTCCATATATTTTATGGTTGTTGCTATGCCCATTCTTGGGACTAGGATTGCCGCTAGTGCTAGGGCAACAATTGTCGCTGGGACTCAAATTTCCTTTATGGCATTCGTTAGCGGTAGGACTTCTAGCGCTGGCTTTGGCATTTCTCGTGCTAATGCTATTCGTTGTAGTAGGAAATTACATGTTAAGACAACAGCAGAAATTTCAGAGACATTTATCTAAAACTTATCTTCCTAAATGGGTAAATGTATTTCTTGGCGATGAGGAAAAAGCAGCAATATTACTCGATTACCGTATCAGTTGGTATGGAAGCAAGCGCCCAAATAAATGGATTCGTTTCAAGGTATTAATAATGACTATACACCACATGTTTTATGAAGTTTGGTTCCAAGAGAGGTTAGACAAAATTAAATCGTTTCAAGTCAGGATACCTCGACGCTAACAGATTTGTTCAATATGTAATTAGGGAGGATAAAAACCAGAATAATACTGCCAAAATCGCGAATCAAATTTAAACCCTATTTTCTACAGAAAAATCACAATGGAAAACTTAGAACCGACTTACGTGGTTGCCTTAGCAGCGATCTTATCCGTAACATTAGTTTCGACATTAGCTTTAACCAAAGATGCAAACCTTAGCGGACAGGTAAAGCTGAATGAGAACATGTCAGCAGATTTTGAAGCAGAAAGATTACCTCAAACAAAAATTGACTGTCTTCCCTCACCAAAAGAGAACAACAGTCAATCTTGCGATAATCAGTAAAGCTGTATCGTCGTCAAACATTTACAGCTAAACTAAATCAGTTAAATTAGCTCTGAGGCTTGTGCTTAAGTTACTCAGGGCTTTTCTTTATTTTAATCACAATCAAGTCGATTTCCCAAATGGCGATCGCCTGAAACTGGAAGGGTTAAAACTACGCAGGCGCAGAGCATTAGTCACAACAGAAACTGAACTAAGCGCCATTGCACCTCCTGCAATCATGGGATTGAGCAACCAGCCAAAGAAAGGATAGAGAATTCCTGCTGCAAGGGGAATACCGATGACGTTGTAGATAAAGGCAAAAAAGAGATTTTGGCGAATATTATTGATCGTGGCTTTACTCAATTCAATTGCTGTCACAATACCCTCTAGCTCTCCTGAGATGAGAGTAATATCGCTAGCTGCGATCGCTATATCTGTGCCTGTGCCGATCGCAATGCCAATGTCAGCTTGAGCCAAAGCGGGTGCATCATTAATTCCATCGCCAACCATGGCTACAGTTTTCCCTTCCTGTTGAAGTTCGGCGATCTTGGCTGCTTTTTGGGCGGGACGAACTTCGGCTGCAACGCGAACGATACCTACTTGGCGAGCGATCGCCTCTGCCGTTTTTTGATTATCTCCCGTCAACATTACCACTTCTAAATCCAAATTACGCAGGGCTGCAATTGCATGTCTGGAGCTAGGTTTAACCTGATCGGCAATGGCAATTATTCCTGCTAAGGCCCCATTAACGGCAATTAATACGACTGTTTTGGCTGCATTTTCCCAATTATCCTGAATAGTGGATATGGTAGCTGTTTTAATTCCTAATTCTGACATCCAGCGTTGAGTCCCAATCTGGAGTAGGCGATCGCCTACCGTCCCCTCGACTCCACTACCAGCGATCGCTCTAAAATCTTGGCATTCAGGAATATTCAAAGATTGAGAGTAAGCATAATCTACTATTGCCCTGGCTAAAACATGTTCGGATCTGGTTTCTACCGCTGCAACTAACGCTAGTAATTCTGGTGCTTGCCAGCTATTGCTACTGCCGACAGGCTGATAATCAGTAACGCTGGGTTTTCCTTGGGTAATTGTACCTGTTTTATCTAAGACTATGGTTTGAAGCTGGTGGGCTAATTCCAAACTCGCAGCACTCTTAATTAAAATCCCCTTTTCTGCACCCTTCCCTGTACCAACCATTACTGATGTCGGCGTTGCCAAACCCAAAGCACAGGGACAGGCAATTACTAAGACGCTCATGGTAGTCATGAGAGCGAAAGAAGCATTCCTAGCGATCGCTAACCAGATTATTAGGGTGATAATTGCGATCGCTAAAACCACAGGCACAAACCAACCCGTAACGCGATCGGCTAATCTTTGAATCGGCGCTTTTGAACCTTGGGCATCCTGCACTAGCTGCACTATCTGCGCCAAAACGGTATCATCCCCAACTTTAGTGGCTTGGAACTTAAAGCTGCCCGTTTGGTTGATTGTGGCGCCAATCACTTCGTCCCCAGGCTGCTTATCTACAGGAATACTTTCCCCCGTTACCATTCCCTCGTCAATACTCGAATGACCGCTAATAATTTTGCCATCGACAGGAATCTTTTCTCCTGGACGAATTAAAATTAGATCGCCAGTCTTTACCTGGTCGATAGGGACGCTAATTTCTCGCCCGTTTTGAATTATTCTGGCAGTTTTTGCCTGCAAACCGATTAGCTGCTTGATCGCTACGGAAGTTTGACCCCTGGCACGATGTTCAAACCATTTACCCACCAGAATTAAAGTAATGACAACTACAGCAGTTTCATAATAAACTTCGGGCATCAAACCGCGATCGAGCCAAAATTGGGGAAAGATCGTTGTTAATAAGGAATAAATATAGGCTGCACTCACACCCAGCGCCACCAGAGTATCCATAGTTGCCGTCTGGCGTTGCCAAGCTTTAACCGCGCCTCGATAAAATCCGTAACCACACCAAAACTGAACGGGAGTAGTCAGCAATAGCTGTAGCCAATAATTATGCAACCATCGGGGAATAAAAGGCAGGTTTAACCCTGTCATCATCGGCAAAGAGCCAAAAATTAATACCAGGCTAACTAAACTGCCAAAAACTATTTTTAATTTGAGATTGCGCTCTAAACTTTGATTCTGTTCTTCCGCCTGGGGTGTATCTAGCGATCGCTTACTTGAACTATACCCCGCCGTGGCGATCGCATCTTGAATCTGGCGAGTATTGATTTGCGTGGGATCGTACTCAATTGCTGCCTGTGCCATGCCAAAATTGACGTTACAAACAGCTACTCCTGGAACATTCTTGACTATTTTCTCAATATTGCTAGCGCAAGAAGCACAGCTCATACCCTGAAGCTTCAGGTTTACCTTGGTTAAAGTATCCATCATGGGTGCAAGAAAAAGCTAAGAACAGATTTCAGCATAAACTCTACAGCCCACTAGAGAGTCAAGCAAAAATTGAAACAAGAATTGCAAACTGTAGTCATACGGCATTTTAAACTCAAAAAAGCTGTCCGTAATTTTGCGCTTACTGATTTTGAAAATGAGGGTTAGAATCGTGGTCAATTATTGGGCTGTCAACTATGAAAGACTCTGTAAACGGTAACCGACAAGCTTTGACTGCTGCTGATTTAGCTAGTCAGTTGAAGCTAATTAATATTGCCGAAATCGAGGTTCTGCAGACAGTTTTACTGGTAATCAACACCCAACATTTTAAAGAAAAGCAATATCTTGAACCTGCTTTAGTCTGTGCTTTGCTGCTGAACCATATTCAAGTACCAAGTCTTTATGCCACATCGCCACGTGGATATCTGAAACAGCAGAAAGAATATAGTAAACAGTGTAAAGATCTCGTCACCCAAAAATTATTGCCCAAAGCAATTAATGAAGTTTTGCAGCAAAATCGTCTCCGAACTTTAGAGCAAGATGTAGTCATGGCGAGAAATTCAGCCTCTAGACAGATCAGAACTGATGCCTGGCGCGAAATTAAGCACGGAGAATCGACTAAAGTTGGACAGAGCGATATTTTCGACCTATTAGCTAACTTGAGCCTAACTAATTTAATTGAGGGAGAAGTTGTCGTTGATGCCTATAGTCATATTCAAACAGACTATGCTGATTCAAGCGATCGCATCGATCTTTCAGATGTTTGTGCGCTAGTTCTAAATAATGAGAATGTGCCAGCTTTATACGCTACCAATGCTAAAGAATATAACCAGCAAAAACAAAGCTACCTCAGCACCTATCAGACGAAAGTGCGTAGGGTAATTCGCCAAGTAGTAAAACAGGTAAACAGAGAAGGTTCAGAACATTCCTTTAGTGCCAACGCCACCGCTGCCAAAAACGAGGCAAATGCCCGTAATGTTAAATCTTGGAATAATTTAGAGGGATAAATGCTTTTCTCAATTAACTACTTGGACTGAGATGCCACCTGCATCAAAAGATTCATTACTGCTTGAGGATCTTCTTTCGTATCTAATTCTCGACTCATCACTTTGATCCACTGTTCCACACCTTGAGGAACTCGAACCAGCTTAGTTTTGCCCAATTTGGCGTAGTTTTTACCGCGCATCAAGTTTCTCCTCAATACTGTTTAATCTTTGCTTAATTTCGTTAACGTCCTGCATAATCGTTATTCTGTCTCCATCGGCGCTTTGCTGATAGCCATACAGTCTGGTTAAGCGATCTTCGTGACGCTGGCTGACTACGTTTAGATTAGAAACGTTTTCTGTTAAGAGTGCGATCGCTTCTATATTTTCTTGCTGCTTAGCTGTTAAAGCTGCGATCGCTTCTGTATTTAGTTTTTGCTGTTCTGATATTTCTACCTGTCTAACTTGAATATCTTGTTGAACAGCCAACATTTTGGTTAATATTTGGTCATATTCTTCAAACGTCATGATTCTAGGCGTAACTCAACATTATTATTATGAGGCAATTATAACGCGTTTGCGTTACGCAAAGTTTAATATCAATACTTTAGTCAACCAGGTTCAAAACCATTTCATTGCCTGGCACAAAGCCTAGCTTTTCGTATACTGATTTGCCCGAAGGAGAAGCATTTAGTACGGCTCTAGTACAGTTTAAACTTTTTAAATGGGCGATCGCAGCCTGAGTTAGTTTTGTGGCAATTCCCTGACGACGATAATCTGCTTGTACATAAACATTCCAAATATAGCCATAGTGACGATGTTCGATTTTGAATGGAGTGGGATATAAACCTGCAAATAGCTGGCAGCTAACCGAACCGATAATTTGATCTTGGTTTTGAGCAAGAAAAGCCTGGAATTGTAGATCTCGGCGAGCATTTTGAATAAATTTAACCGTAGTACTTAACCAGTCATCGCTAATTAGATCTGGGGAGACACCGTTATCTAACCATAATTGATAAAAATGTTGGGCAATGGTTACATCATGTTCGGGGGTGGCTAAGGCGATCGCAATAGTCGAATCGGACATAAATTAAATTATTGAGAAGTAAAGCTGAATTTGTTTAATCTTGAAATTATACAGATTTTATTTTGCCAGTCTCTGATCTTCAGTGCTGACCAGATTTGATCTGGGAATTCATGCCTATTGTTTTGCCCAAATCCCGTTAGGATAAACAAGTTGCAAAGGTAGATTAATCATGGTGAGCATTAAACCCTGGCAGGTAGCAGTTTTAGTATTACCGATCGCCGTAATTATAATTTTTTTGCTGGTGGCAGCAGGTTCGCAAATTCACGATTGGGGAATCAACTGGATTTGGGGTCTTGTGGTGCTGGTGTTTGCAGTCTGGCGCTGGTTACTAGCTAAATGGACTAAATCTCCGTTAAAAGAGATGGAAGATGCAATCTCAGAGATTAGCGACGAACTCGAAGAGCAAGATTTTCAGCTATCTGCTTCTACAGAAAAGGAACAGCAGGTTAATCTCGCCCTGCAACAAGTGATTGCCAAAACCCACACAGATGAGCCGATGTGGGCTGATTGGCAAACTTTTTGGCAGCGATGTTTAGAGTTGGTGAGTGCGATCGCTCAAACTTATAATCCTGAAGTAAAGCGTCCTCTGCTCAATATCTATATTCCTCAAGCTTACGGTTTAATTCGAGGTACGGTAGATGATACAGATCGGGCGATGCAAAAGCTATCTCCCATCCTCAACCGCGTCTCAATTGGTCAGGCAGTAGAAGCATTTGAGGTTTATCAGAAGCTAGAGCCATCAGCTCGCAAACTAGGAAAGGTGTTGAAATTGTCACAATGGCTGTTAAACCCCGCAGCAGCAGCAGCAAACCAGGCAACTAAGAAATTTAATAGTCAGGCAAATCAAGAACTATTGCTCAATTTTGCCCAATTAATACGAGAAGTGGCGTTAAGAAATTTAGCACAACAGGCGATCGCTCTCTATGGAGATGAGACTATTACTCTGCCGGAAATAAAGCCAAATCCAACTTTGCCCCAAGCCGAAACCAAAACCATTCAAGCAATTTTAGAGTCGGCATCTCCCCAAGTCGAGGTAGCCCAAAAGCCCGTCAAAATAATTCTGGTGGGGCGCACAGGAGCAGGTAAAAGCAGTTTAATTAATACCCTATTTCAAGCAGACAAGGCAGAAGTAGATGTTTTACCCAGTACGGACCGCGTCCAAACCTATACCTGGACAACTCCAACTAACGAAGTCCTTAGTCTACTCGATACTCCAGGCTACGAGCAGGTAAATCGACCCGAACTGCGATCGCAGGTATTAGAATATGCAGCTAACGCGGACTTATTATTACTGGTAACTCCCGCCTTAGATCCTGCCCTGCAAATGGATCTAGATTTTTTGCAGACATTAAAAGCCGACTTGCCCGACTTAAGCGCGATCGCCCTCGTAACTCAGGTAGATCGCTTACGTCCGATTCGCGAATGGAATCCTCCCTATGACTGGCATGATGGTAACGGCGCTAAAGAAAAGTCGATCCGCGAGGCAACTATTTATCGAGCCGAACAGCTAGGAGATATCTGCGAACTAGTCTTACCTCTAGTTACTGAAGATCTGAAGCAGAATCGTCCAGCCTGGAATGTTTCTGTCCTGGCGACAGAATTAGTCGAAGCGATCGCCCCCAGTAAACAGTTACGTTTAGCCCGCTTTTTGCGAGATTTAGAAGTACGCAGTATTGCAGCGAGCGAAATAATCGACCGCTACACACGAAAAATGGCAACCACTCAGGGTTTACTTACCTTTCTTAAAAGCCCAGTGCTGCAGTTTATCTCGACGATGACGACAGGCAACCCCACCTTGGCATATGTCTTAGCCGAACAAATTCCCGTCGAACAAGCTCCTGTTGTGATGGGTAAACTGCAGATGGCTTACGACCTCTATACTTTACTCAATCCTGATGCTAATCTGAGTAATTTTGATTTGCGATCGATTTGGACACTGCTGCTGGAAGATAACGGCACAGCCAACCATAATGTCTGGGCATTTGGTCATACCCTAGTTGAATACTGGACACAAGATCTTAGCTCAACACAGTTGGGAGAACGATATAAGTATTATCAAAAAGCTCTAAGCTCTAAGCTTTAGGCTCTAAGCCTTTTTTCACTCCCCATTACCTCGAACAGATAACTTAAAGAGTACAAAAAATTAAATAAAACGAGTATATCTGGGGTCTTTTATCGCAATTTAACTGTTTTTTGCTGTTTTAATTGGTAGTATTCTGGCGTAGAAAGTAAGAGGAATTGTCCCCGTTAGAGGACAGGCGATCGCTATGGCAGCAGAAAATACCACATCAACCAACGGCGTAATGATGCAGTACTTTCATTGGTATGTCGATCCCGATGGAACACTATGGCAGCAGGTAGCAAAAAGGGCAAATGATCTAGCTAAGGCAGGAATTACCGCTCTGTGGCTTCCCCCCGCTTATAAGGGGAGTAGTGGTGGCTATGATGTTGGTTATGGTGTCTATGACATGTACGATTTGGGTGAATTTGAACAAAAGGGTTCGACGCGCACTAAGTACGGGACAAAATCTGAATATTTAGCAGCAATTAAAGCCCTACAGCAGGCTGGTTTAAAAGTTTATGCTGACGTTGTCTTAAATCATCGCGATGGCGGAGACAAAACCGAAAAAATTCAGGCTGTACCCGTAGCTTGGGACAATCGCAATCACGAAATCGGTGAGGCTCGCGAAATTGAAATCTATACTAAATTCAATTTCCCTGGTAGGAGCGATCGCTATTCGAGTTTCAAATGGAATAGCGACCATTTTGATGCGGTAAATCATAATGCCTACGACTGGAACGATCGCAATATTTATCGTTTAACAGATAAGCAGTTTCAGACGGATGTTGACCCGCGACACGGTAACTATGACTTTTTGATGGCTTGCGATTTGGATTTTAAAAGTCAAGAAGTGCGAGATGAAGTAACTGCCTGGGGTAAGTGGTATTTAGAAACTACAAGAGTAGACGGAATTCGGATTGATGCGGTTAAACACATCAGCTATTTGTTTTTTAATGGCTGGCTAGATGCGATGCGCGCTTTACCGACTGTCGAGTCAGATATGTTTGCCGTAGGAGAATATTGGTCAGATGACATTGGCGCACTCCATAATTACATCACCAATACCGAAGGCAAAATGTCATTATTTGATGTGCCTCTGCACTATAATTTTCATCGTGCCAGTAAAAGTGGCGAAGACTACGATCTGCGTCAGATATTTGATAATACCTTAGTTCAAGAGCAACCTAGTCTGGCAGTTACGTTTGTCGAAAATCATGATTCCCAGCCTTTGCAAGCACTTGAGTCTCCTGTTGAACCCTGGTTTAAACCCCTCGCTTATGCTCTAATTTTGCTGAGAGAGCAAGGCTATCCCTGCATTTTTTACGGCGATTATTTCGGCGCCCACTATCAAGATTTGGGTCGGGATGGACAAGAACATGAGGTGTGGCTTGATGACCATCACTGGATTATTGACAAGCTGCTTTACGTGCGCAAAAACTATGCCTACGGCAAGCAATACGATTACTTTGGCGATCCTAATTTAGTTGGCTGGACAAGGTTAGGAGACGAGCATCATCCCCAGGCGATCGCTGTAGTTTTGAGTAACGGTTGGGGTGGCACAAGATCGATGGAAGTCGGTAAAGCTAACGCTACTTTTTACGATATTACCGAGCACGTATCCGCAACGGTGACAACAAATGAATCAGGCTGGGGCGAATTTAGCTGCAAAGGCGGTTCAGTATCCGTTTGGGTTAGTAAATAACCGTACAGTCGCTCTAATTAATTGGGATGCTAATCGGACGGACAAGCAAATTACAATACAATTTGCTTTAGAGTTTTTTGGTCTCATTAATTAATAGTTTCAAATTGCATTCTTATCTTAATCCGTAAAAGATATGAATTTAAGGATAATGACAGTTAAGATTAATCCTCCAATAAAAGATCCACTTATGCCTTGAGTTATGAGTTGGATAGCAGCATTAATTAATTCATTTTCAGATGAGGTTGAACCTAACGAATCTAGCACAGAGAAACGAAAAATATTTATTGTAATTAATATGGCTAATAATCTAACCCAAAATATTTTTCTGATGTCTTTTATGCGCGCAATGAGGCTTTTTTTCTCAGTAGAGGTAAAAAAATCAAACTCTGGATTGTTATCTGCTTTCTCAATATAAATTACAATCAAACCAAAGAATGCTCAC
>JBCBEA010000104.1:0-9768 GCA_038529195.1 Cyanobacteria bacterium J06600_6 | reverse complement strand
ATAAATAGAAATACGATCGCAACACCGAAACAAAAGAGAGATCGCCATATTATATGATTAAAAAGTATTTATAAGATAAGAGATGTGCCAAAGAAAATACGAGAGTTAAAATCAATATTAAAGAAGGCAGGTTTTACTCTTCTAAAGGATAGAGGAAAAGGTAGTCATACTGTTTGGGAACATCCTAACGTAGAACAGAATGTTATCCTTTCGGGTAAAGATAGTAAGGATGCTCAACGATATCAAGAAAAGAGAGTTAAAGAAGCAGTAGAAGAGGCACAAGCAAATGAATAGCCTAAAGTACAGAATAACAATTCAATGGAGTAATGAGGATAATTGTTTTCTTGTATCCCTGCCTGATTTTAAGGATGAACAGCAGTGGGTAACTCATGGCGAAACATATCAAGAAGCTTTAGAGAATGCGGTAGAAGTTATGGATATGCTGGTAGAAATATACAAAGAAAAAGGTAAGGCTTTACCCAAACCTGAAACCTTGTATCGTTCTATTGCTTAAATATTCAGGAGCGATCGCAGTTACGCAACAAATAAATGCGATCGCCTTAACCAAGCAATGCAATTGCATTACCTAATGAGCTAAGATCAAATTAACTCTTAATGCGATCGCTATGACTGAAATATCACAGGCAGAATCTACTCTTACAGATCGATATCAAACTACTGTGCCAGGTATTGTGCGTAAAACTCTTGGTTTAGGTAAACGAGACAAAATTGCTTACGTCATTAACGACGATGGAACAGTTACAATCGCTCGTAGTAAAACCGATGAAGAAGATCCCATCTTAGAAAAGTTTCTCGATTTTCTGGCTCAAGATATGGAGCAAAATCCACAACAGATACAGCCTATTACGAAAGGGACTTTAGAGCGAGTTCAATCTTTAGTTGGCGATATAGAAGTAGATTTGGATGCACCGTTATCTGATGAGGATGAATAATCTTGCCAGATAAAAAACCCTTGATTATTAATAGCTGGCGTATTTTTGCTCATCCTCTATTGATCAGCCAGCTTGAAGAATTAGGCAATAAAGTCGAACGTCTGCGCCAGAAATATCCGCAGGACTATCAAAAGAAAAATGTAACCAAACGATTAGCTGCGATCAATAAACTAGCTTTTGAGATTATTCCTCAAGATCCAACTCGTAAAGAGTATCGTCAGGGAAATACTCTTGGTAGTGAATATAAACATTGGTTTCGAGCTAAATTTTTTCAGCAATACAGACTATTCTTTCGCTATCATCAGCAACAAAAGATAATTGTTTATGTTTGGGTGAATGATGAAAAATCCAAACGGGCTTATGAAAGTAAAACTGATGCCTATTGAGTATTCAGGAAAATGCTGGAAAGTGGTAGTCCCCCTGATAATTGGAAAATGTTACTAAAACAAGCACAGAGTTTGATTAAATAGAAAAAGATGACGATGTTACGATCGCACTGACACAATAAAGAAAAGCGATCGCTCGGCTAACTTCGTAATCGCGATGGTTATTATTTGATTCTGTGCCTAATTAACCAAAGCAGGAAAATTTGGCAGCCACCACTGATAGATATCTTGCCAGGCTGTTTCTAATGTTTGATAGTTGGCTTGAATATTGTTTTTGGTAAGAGGTGTGGAGAGAAGTACCCAGAGACAACGGCGATCGCGAATACTAGCTTTTCCCTGTAGCCACTGCCTTACAATTTGCCAGTTTAGATCGTTTTGATAGCGATTTTGTGAAAACTGTTTTTGGGTGATATTACTCAGGCTTCGGGGACTAATGCAGCTGGTTAAGTAGGCTTTTCGATTATCTTTGAGCAAAGCATGATAGCCAACTCCTTCTATCTGCGCGGTTGATTTAGTCTTAATATTTTTTGGAGCAATTTCAGTATAGTTTTTTAGATAGGTCGCTACGTCTCCCCTTGTACCGACCAGATAGTTGATTTGCAGATTGATCGCCTGACCATTTTGACTGTATTGATATTGCTGGCTGGCTTTAATTGTTTCTGTTGTTGATGTGGCGGAAGGAATATTATTAGTCGTAGCGATCGCACTCTCAAAGCTGGAGGGGAATTCAAATTCAGCTACCTGACGATTACCTGCAGAGGGAACGACAAAAGTGTAAATGAAAGCTAAATTCAGACTAATACTAGTAACTGCAAAGATATAGTTACGCCATTGAGTTCGAGCGTTCGTCATGATTTCTATCGGCAACATCTAGCTGCATTACACTCGATCTAACGGATTTTGCCCAGGCGTTGGCAATTAACTGACCAAATATTTTGAGGTTAATTGATGATAGATTCACGTTCTTTAGCCAATAGCTGTACTCCAGCTGATCGCAATCTTGGACATCAGCTACAGGTTCAGAAATTGATGGCGCAGAGAATTTTAGAACCGAATGTCAAAGGCAAAATTATGTTTGTCGGCAGCAGTATTTTTCGACTCTGGACAACCTTGGCAAAGGACATGCATCCTCTACCTGTTATTAATCAAGCATTTGGCGGTTCTAAAACGGAGGAAGTTTTATATTATGCAGATGATTTAATTATTCCCCATCAACCCAAGATAGTTGTCTATTACTGTGGCAGTAATGATATTAATGCTGGTTCGGATGCACAAGGCATTCAAACGCGGTTTGCACTTTTTGTTGAGTATCTGGCAACTCATTTACCGAACGTATATATCTTTTTTGTCTCCATTAATCGTGCACCTCAAAAGCAATCTAAATGGCACACCGTTGATGCTGCCAATTTAGCGATCAAGCAATATGCTCAAACAATACCCAATGTGGAGTTTATTGACGTTAATCCTGCTTTATTCGATGAATCAGATTTTCCCCGCTACGATTTATTTACTGGCGACCTTGTACATCTAAAACCTGCTGCTTATGAGGCTTTTACTAAAATAATCAAGCCAATTTTACAGACGACTTGGGAGAGATTAAGTTAATTAAGCTGAGTTTTTTTCTGTTTCCGTTCCAAGATCCAGTAGCAAAAACCGGCAAAAATAGCGATCGCCATGGTAGAAAAGATTTGCGAACCCTCTGCGCCATGCCAATAGGCAAATTTATCGGCATTCGGAATTAACAAAGTCAGAATTGCAACGCGAATTGCCCCTAATAAAAAGCCAAGCACAACCGAGAAAGCGGGGATCAAAAGTTTTTCCTGTTTTGTAAGGGACGTAAAGGCAATTAATAACAATCCTAACTTTAGCATCAGTAAAATCATCGGTACACCCGCACAAGGATAATCGACGATCGCTCTAAATTCTCCTAGTTCAGGTAAGGAAAGTAGTACCTGATTACCCTCGCTGGCTACATTAAAGCCGAGATAGTAAAGAAAATAGGTGGCAAACTTAGCATTTAGTAGCGTCACATGAACCAGACTGTCTATTGAATGTCCGATTGCGCCTTCAGGGAAAAACAAAAACCAGGCAAAAAACAGCTCTTGTTTATGTTGAGTTAAGCCTTTAAAACCAGAAACAATTAAAGCTAAGGCGATCGTCATTCCGAGAGGGAACAGGGGCAACAAAGTAGACTCAAACCAAAAAAGATTCACAGTTTTAGATAAAACCAAGCCTAATAAAGCCAAGCCAAGAAAACTAGACCATACACCGCTGCTATACTGTAGCCGATCTTGGCGATTCCACAGTAGCCAGACAATTGCTCCCCAGTAGAGACTATTAGTAGTTAGCAGATCGACATCTGGGCTGGTTTTCCAAGTCAAGCTTAAATAGAGTAGTCCAACTCCAACTAGAGCAGAAAATAGCCACAGGCGATCGCACTTCCGATCATGATTAAGATACATTTTTTTACTTAGTCTGGTTTATAAATACTGAAAAGTAAAATAAATTAAGAGTTAAAATAATTGGCTTTCAAATACCTAAATATATGCACTTTTTACGTATTTACTCTACGTAATGTTAGCAATTGTTAGCTCTTAGATAGCAAGACAGATTACACAATATAAATAATCAAGACAACTTCATTTTTAGAAAATGCAGAAAACAAAAGAATTGCAGACTAAAACTAGGTGTTTTTAACTATTGTTTTTAAACCACAGTATTTTCATCTAGGTTATATTGACTAGCTACATTTTTATCCATTGAACTTTAGTGAAAACTAGAGTATAACAGCGAATGTGTGACCTTAAACATTGACAATTGTTGAATTAGGTAACTAATAAAAATAATTTTTTATGCCAAATATTCAACAGTACTTTTATTGACCGATAAGCCAAGGTTTTAGATATTAATCTGAACTTATTATTGATTGTAAGTATTTTATCTGTTGCTATGAATCTATGCGTATATTAACTATTGCCTGCTCTACTCTCTTATTTTTGCCAATTATAAATTCCCAAGCTTTGGCAAATCCAGTTAATCTGGCTCAATCAGATTTGGAATCAGAATTACCTAAAGCCTCTCCATCAGCTAGCAAAGAAAAACTCTTTTCGGCTGAAGATTCTTGGAGTGATTCTAGTAGTAAAAAATCCGAAGATGTCCGATTTAGATTACAGGATATTCGCGATCGCAATTTTACTCCCAGTCGTGGAGTTCCTGGTCTAACCATTTCCAATCCTTTTGGGTTCGGCGCAGATCGAGGTTTCTACAGCGGTCTAAGTTATCAAGTCGATACACGCGGTGGATTAGATGGTGAGAATGATGGAGATCTTACCTGGGGATTTGGAGTGGGCTTAGGTAACGCCCAAAAATCAGTTGGAGCAGAACTTAGCTACAACTTGGCTAGCTTCGGACAAAATGGTCGAGATTTTGGCTCTGGTGGTTTCAACCTCAAGCTACACCGCAAAATTGCCGATGGCTGGGGAGTAGCTGCTGGCTGGAATAGCTTTTTGTCCATTGGTGACGATAATGATCTAGACGACTCTCTGTATCTGGCGACAACCAAAATTTTTAGAACCCGAGCTAATGTCAATTCTGCTTTTAGTCGCGTCGGTGCAACTATCGGCATAGGTAACGGTCAGTTTCGTACCGAAGATGACATTGCTAACGATGAGGGGGGAGTAAACGTCTTTGGTAGTCTAGCTTTTCGTGTAGCTCGTCCCGTCAGTTTTGTCGCCGAATGGTCTGGACAAGACCTAGGGCTAGGGGTTTCTGTTTCACCTTTCCGCACAGTTCCCTTAACTCTCAACCTCAGCGCCAGAGATCTCGTTGGTGCGGGGGACGATCCCCGTCTAGTCTTTGGAATTGGTTCGGCAATTTAACTATGAATACTACTCCGATACACAATAACGGGGTTGGCGTTCACTTCGTAAAAATTACTTGGAAACCCAAAAAATGTACGACAAAAAATTTATCTGGCTGGGAACTTTAGTTACCGTAGGCATAATTAGCTCTAATGCTGCATTTGCCCAAACAAATCAATCTGATACCTCAGGTGGTCAGACTGTTAATGCCCCCACTATCAATATTGACAGCCAAAATGGTAATGGTATTTCGCCAACTACTCAACTAGATCCTGTTTCAGGAGAAATTGTCGGCGGTGGAATTAAAACCCCTGTACGGATTGATAATTCAGGTCAAGGAGAGGGAATTGCTGTTGGTTGCACCACCACCTCCTGCGCAGAAGGACAGCCAAGATCGGTAACTATCAATCAGGTTGCAGAAGTCCTCAACACGAGTTTAGAGCAGTCTTTAGACAATCTCGCAGCAGCAGAACAAAATGCTCAATTAGCTGATGCTGGACCCCGTAGGATTGCCCGTCGCAGCGCCGTTAGCGACCAGGATATGCGAGCCTGCGTCAATCCCGTTTATGAAGCTCGGGATGTATTTGAAAGACGCTTAGTTGAATCAGAGAAATTCATCGAACAGGTTAATCAAATCGAACCTCAGAAAAATATTTGGTAATCGGAGAAAAATAATGAAGCGATCTATGGCAAAATTCTGCTTTGGTAAGATTTTCGGCATCTCTCTTGGAACAGTTGGAATGTTTAGCGCAATGAGTATGACTGCCTCGGCAGACATCGTCGGGAATCAAGGCATTCGCTTTAACGAAGATACAATTGTTGAATTTGAATTTATCGAATCTCACGGTGCATACCAGTCTGTTTTTGGTGTAATCGATCTTGATTCTTGCCAGACAAATGCTGCGGGGATTATCGATTTTGATTCCTGCGTAAAAACGCCCTTGCTGAAGGAAGTAAAGGCCTCCGACAAGTTTGATACCGTCTATCGTCGTTCTACCTACGAAACCGACCTACAGGAAGCTCGTAACAATGATTTTCTAGGAACTCCAGGAGATACAGTTCCTGATTTTGAGCAAGAGTTTATTTTTGAAGGTGCAAAACGATATGCTTTCTATCTAGAGTCTGAGTTTGATGGCAAACCAGCTGGTACTGTCTACACTACAGACCTAATTAACTCTCGCGGTAATCGTCAGGCATTGTTTAATGAGGAAGGATTGACTGCTGCTGCTGTTGCCAAGCGCCGTAGCATTATGGGAGATAACACAAATAAGTTTGAAGATTTAGTCGATGGCGGTTTATTGATTAACTTTGATGACACGGGTTCGACTTTAGTCAAAACCGATAATGAAGATGTCGATTTTGATGATTTCATTGTCGGTATGGGAGGCGGAATTATTTGCAACTATGGTCATGTAGGCGATAGTGATAAGGAAACTACTTCAGAATTAGTAAAATAGGGCTATCTTTTATTTAAAATGACGGTAGTTATTGATTGACTATCTAGCCCAGTAAAAATATCCCCTCTAAGTTAGACGAGATAGAACTTAGAGGGTTTTTGACTAATTACAGCGCTTTTCACATTAGCAGACCATAATAATTGATCAAATTAAAAACGTAGTCTATCCGATTGAAAACGGCTGTGAAGACTAATGATTAAACATTACATCGCTATTCCAAACCAGGTTTAGGCATCGAAATAGGCTGATATTTATTGAGTTGACGCAGCCAGAAGCCTCCAATTACAGCGACGATTAAAGAGATAAAACCAGTCAAGGACTGTAATAGCAAAAATCCACCGATCGCAAACATCGCCCCAAACAGTAGCATTGTTGCAGCTACGACCTTAAGTAAATCCTGAGTCAAATCCTGAGCAGCAGGAATACCTGTTCTGGCTCTCTGTTTTTGCCAGCCTATTCCCCCTGGTTGCGCCCGCTGATAAAATTCGTCGAGAGTTGCATCTGTCTCTGGAGGAGTGAGATACATCACCGTAATCCAAATGCCCGCCGTTGTTAGAGAAATAAATAGCAGTTTTGAGCCAAAATCTGCCGTTATTTGCCCAAATATTGGTAAAGCTTGGGCAATCTGCTCGTTATAGATACTGGTAATCAGACCGATAATAAATCCTCCGAGCATGGCAGCTAATTCTGCAGCAGCATTGATCCGCCACCAAAACCAGCGCAGAATTAAAACTAAACCAGGACCTGTGCCGATCGCAATTACTAGACGAAAAACAGTGGTAATATCCTGGGAATTCAAGGCAGCGATCGCACCAAACACAGTAACTAAGACGGAAAAAATCCGCCCCATCATCACTAATTCTGCTTGACTAGCTTCGGGCTTGATAAAACGGCGGTAGATATCGTTAGTTAAGTAAGATGCGCCCCAATTAATTGAAGTCGAAACCGTACTCATAAAGGCAGCAATCAGTGAGGTCACCACCAAGCCTAAAATAACGGGCGGTAAAAACTCTAGCATCATCTTTGGATACGCCTGTTCTTTATCCACCAAGTCAGGATAAATTACCAGCCCCACCAGCGCCACGATAATCCAGGGCCAGGTACGTACCCCGTAATGCAGAATGTTAAATAGCCAGGACGCTTTCTCTGCTTCCGCCTCATCCTTAGCAGCAATCAAGCGTTGAATAAATTCTCCACCCCCATCACTCCGACGAAACGACCACCACTGGATAAATAAGTATGCCGAAAAAGTAGTTGCAGTAATTCCCGCAGCATCACTCCAGCCAAAGCTGCCATTACTAAACTGTAGAGGAAAGAAAGACAGAATGTCGATGTCGTTAACCTCCTTTACCTGGGGAATAAGTTCATGAATTCCACCTACATGATTAACTGCCACCACCGCTACGACAATTGCTCCAAACAAAGCGAGAAAAAACTGAAAGAAATCTGTCGCAACTACTCCCCACAGACCAGAAAAACCCGAATATACCAGAACTAAAACGCTAACTCCAACTACACTCCAAATTTTTAAATCTGCTCCAGGATTAATTCCCAAGCTTTGCCATAACTCCAAAGCATCTACGACTTTAACCATCGCCAACATCGCGTAACCAATGCCGATACAGTTAATCGGTACGGCAAACAAAAAAGCCTTGGTAACTCTGAGGATTGCTGCGCTTTTTCCTCCATAGCGAAGCTCGGTTAATTCTGCATCGGTGACAATTTGCGATCGCCGCCACATTTTTGAGAAAATATAGATCAAAATTACGTGGGAGATCCCAAAACTCCACCATTCCCAGTTTCCCGCAATTCCCCGGCTAGCAACCACTCCGCAAATATATAACGGCGTATCGATCGAAAAAGTAGTTGCAGCCATGCTCGTCCCCGCCAACCACCAGGGAAGCGATCGCCCAGAGACAAAGAAATCTTCTAAACTACGAGAAGCACGACGAGAGAGCAAAATACCCACCCCTGTCGTCAGGACAAAGTAAACTAGGACAATTAGCCAGTCAATCGGTTTCATATGCCTGTTGAAAATGCCTCATTATAGTAGCTATTAACTTTCTCTTGTTGATTCAAGGTCAAGATCTAAGCTAGCAATTAACCTGAAGCATGGAGTTACCTAAGCTGACCAAGGATCTTTATCCAAAGCCTCTTTGACAATTGCGAGCAAGGACTGTTGCCAAGGATGCCAAAATTTACTCATAAACTGTTCAGTATCATCAAGTCGATCTTTACAAGCAGGGCGCATTTCATACATCCAGTTGATGTGAGTCCGAGGACCATGAGGGGAAAAATAAAAAGTAGAAATTCCTAAATCAACTAACCCTTCAAACCATCCTCCATTAAAATCTGTCAGCATATACTGAAAATAATGCGGTCGTTGGCAATCAATAACTGTTTCTCGGAAGCTTATATCTCCTTCAAGACTCGTTACTCTTGTCGCTCCCTTCTGCCCCCAAGGTCCAACTTCTATTTCGTAACCAAGCATTTTCGGTTTATCTGGCTGTGATTCGCCGTCTTGCTCGTCTGATATTGTTGTTTGTGCCTGAAGAAAATCGCGATCTACATCTTCGGCGCTAATGAAATCATAAACACGTTCGACATTATTATTGACCGTTGTGGACACGGCGTTCATGACCATGATGTTAGTTTTAGCTTCTACGTGAGGCAGAGACAAAAAATCTTGGGACATTGTTTTGATTTACCATAAAAACGGTTTGTGTCGATATTCTAGCAGCGTTTTTCTGCTGATTACCTCGAAACTTTACCTTTGCAGCATCACACATTACCTTTGCAAATAATCTCTTTTTGATGAACCAAGAAAAACCAGACCAAGACGAAGATCTACTATTACAGCAGGATATTATTGAAGGTCGTCCCTACTCCCTCGCAGAAGCGATTGGTCGCGAAGGCGGAACTTTTCTCAAGGGAGAATCTACCGTCCCCAAACTAGTCCAGGCAATTACTGCAGTTAATACCTTTATTGATCGCAACCTTGAAGATCCTTCCGCAGCACTCCAGGCAATTCTGCATCAGTGGGTCAAGGGAGATCCCAGAGTCAGTCACTATAAAGAAACCCCTTTATTGGCTAAAATTTCGGTTAATGCCA
>JBCBEA010000103.1:0-9853 GCA_038529195.1 Cyanobacteria bacterium J06600_6 | reverse complement strand
CCATCTTATTTTTCGACACCCTTTTGATGCTAAATAGCAAAAACACAGTTAGCCCAAAAAATACAGGCTTAGTAAATTTTTTGATATTTATTAATAATAAACATGTAATTTATTTCCGCAGTTATCGCCATCTTTTATCATACTATTTTGCATATAGCCTGGCACATAATGCTTTTCTTAATTACATTTAGTTCCTTTTGTTGGCAATGATTATGTTTACAGAACAATTAGACAACCTAATTAGATCGCGCCGTTCTACAAAACCGAGACTGTTTAATGGACGTAAAATAGATGACAAATGCATCTGGCAAATTTTAGAAAATGCCAACTGGGCTCCTAATCATGGCTTGACTCAACCTTGGAAATATTATGTCTTTAGCGATTCAGGACTAGCTAAACTAGCCGAATTTCAGGCAGATCTATATCAGACGAGCACGCCTCCTGAAAAATTTAAGCCTGAAAAATATGAGAGGATGAAAAGTAATATTCTCAAGTCATCTCATGTGATTGCAATTTGTATGCAACGACAAAAATCTGAGACGATTCCCGAGATTGAAGAGATAGAAGCTGTTGCCTGTAGCGTACAAAATATGGCTCTGAGTGCAGCAGCCCATGATATTTGTAGCTTTTGGGGTTCGGGGGGGGTCACCTATACTCCGGAGCTCAAGAAATTTTTGGAATTGGGCGAAAAAGACCGTTGCTTGGGATATTTATATTTAGGCTATAGCGATAATCCTACTACTACAAGTCGCCGCACTCCAATTGAAGATAATGTAGTTTGGATTACTTAAAAAAACACAAATTTTTTGTTCAATGTATACCAATAAATTAAAAATTAATCTGTAGATAACAGATCTAGGAGTTCCTCTTCTTTTATTTGAGCAACTTCCAGCTTTTTAGCTTTAGCTAGTTTTGATCCTGCGTTTTCTCCCAACAATAAATAGTCTGTTTTTTTGCTAATTGAACCAGTAACTTTCCCTCCTGCTTGTTCAATTAGTTTTTTGGCTTCGTCTCGCTTGAGAGTTGGTAGCGTTCCCGTAATTACAAAAGTTTTGTTGGCAAATACTTGACTAACTTGGGTATCAGTAGCTGGAGTTGAAGAATAAAATTTTAGTCCTGATGTCTGTAACTGTTCGATTAGGTTCTGGTTTTCAGTCATCCGAACCCATTCAAATACTGACTGAGCAATCTCCTCGCCGATGCCATAAACTGCCTCAATAGATTCAAAATTAGCCTCGGACAAGGCTTCAATAGAAGGAAAACTGTCGGTAAGAATTTTCGCGTTCACACTGCCAACATAACGAATACCCAAGCCATATAGCAGCCGATCGTAGGTTTGATTTTTAGATTCAGCGATCGCCTTAACTAATTTCTCAGCGGATCTTGTGCCCATACGTTCCAAACTGGCGATTTGTTCTACTGTTAGAGAATAAAGATCGGCAACAGAAGTCACTAGATTATTCTCAATTAGCAGGATGGCAATTCGTTCTCCTAAACCGCGAATGTCTAAAGCATTACGAGAAGCCCAATGTATGATGCTGCCACGAAGAATAGCGGGACAAGACTGATTGATACAGCGAGTTACCGCTTCATTTTGGGGACGTATCAGGGTTGAACCACATTCAGGACAACTAGTCGGCATTTGATAGGGACTAGTATTGGGGGGTCGAAGATCGGGCAGCACCTTGACAACTTCGGGAATGATCTCTCCTGCCTTACGAATAATCACCGTATCGCCAATGCGAATATCTAGTTCAGCAATGCGATCGCTATTGTGGAGGGTAGCCCTTTGTACCGTAGTTCCAGCTAGCTGGACGGGCTGCATGACTGCCATGGGGGTAACAGCCCCCGTACGCCCAACGTTGACAATAATATTTTCGACGACGGTTGGAGTTTCTTCCGCAGGATATTTAAGCGCGATCGCCCAACGGGGAAACTTTTGGGTAAATCCTAGCTGCTGCTGAAGCTGGTATTCGTTGAGTTTTACTACCACACCGTCGGTCATATAGGGCAGAGTTTTTCTGCCTGTACCCCAAGTATCAAAGTATTTAGCCACCTCTAGCAAAGATTTACATAGTTTACGGTTGGGGTTAACTAAAAATCCAATTTGCTGAAGAAATTCTAGTGATGACCATTGGGAATCGATTTTTTCCTCAGTAGCAGCATCTAGGTGAAGAGTATAGGCAAAAAAGTTAAGCCTTCGCTCTGCGACAATTTTAGAATCTAGCTGGCGTAACGTTCCCGCAGCAGCATTTCGAGGGTTGGCAAACAAAGCTTCTGAGGATTTAGCTCTTGCCTGGTTAATCTCAGCAAATACGTCTAGGGGTAAAAATGCTTCTCCCCGCACTTCTACGAGAGGGGGAGGATTATCTAAATTCAGCCGAAGAGGGATAGTCCGAATAGTTTTAATATTCTGGGTGATTTCTTCTCCTGTAACCCCATCACCACGGGTTGCTCCTCGAACCAAAATTCCGTTTTCATAAGTAAGGGCGATCGCACTACCGTCAATCTTTAATTCACAAACGTAGCTAATGTCGGGAACTGCTTCTAGCTGCTTTTGCCAACGTGTTTCCCACTTTTGTAATTCCTGCTGATTAAAGGCATTTTCCAGACTGTAGAGAGGAATATTATGCTTGACGGAGGTGAATTTTGCTGCAGGGCGATCGCCAACTCTTTGAGTCGGGCTATCAGCGGTAACTAATTTTGGGTACTCGGCTTCTAAATCCTGTAGCTGTCGATATAGCCGATCATATACGCTGTCCTCTAAAATCGGAGCATCCATGACATAGTAGGCATATCCTGCTTTTTGCAACTGCTGTCTGAGTTGAGCCGCTTTTTGTTGGATTTCGGGCGTTATAGTCATTTTAATTAATTCCCCCCATAATTTTTTTTGGATCAGGCACAAGTTAGATAACTAATAACTGAAGACTAACAACTACTTTATCTGCAATTTTGGGCAAACTAAGACTAAGATATGCCTGATTAAATATGACTGAAGAACAGATTCTTAATGCGATCGCGAATGCCTGTAAAGATGACACTTTGCGTTTCCAGATAATTATTCAAGATAGCGTACTGTACGTCTATATTAATCGACCTGCAGATAAAGAACTTGATTATCCAAGCCTCGAAACTAGAATCCAGGAGGCGATCCACCAAATAAAAGCCTCTGAGTTTGAAGAAATAGCTTTATATAGCCGAGTTTTAGGAGAAATAGAGCCAGATTGGCAATCTTTACCAAAAACAGAGTTGAGCAGAATAGATTCTGGTAAAATTTCAGCGATGATGTCGGCAATTACTGACGCAGTGAAGGCAACTAACTCAATTGTCAATCGTATCGAACAAGAACTATCTGTTCCCGAATCTTTAGTCAGTGGTGTTTTAAATGATGCGGAGGAATTACCCACCACAGCAGACGATCAAAATCCTAAATTGGATCTGGAGGCTTTAAAGTCAATTGGCGACGCAGTCTGGAAGCTGGAACTCAAAAAATACTGCTTTATCCGCAACCAGCGTTTGCTTTATGCAGTGCTTGCCCCACCGAAAGAAAATATTGCTCAGTTAATCGATATATTTCATCTATTTGGCGAACCGATTCAGCGATCGCAAATGCCTATTTTAGAAGAGTATTTTGAAAGCTCAACTATGCCTAGCCTAGATGAATTTGAATCAGAAATACAGTCGTGGTGGACAGCAATAATGATGCTTGACTCCGATCAAAAAAGACAGTTTTCTATCTGGTTGAGCCGTTACTGTATCCATCCCGAACAGACAACGCGAACGGTTGAGGAAGTGTTGCAGCCACAGACTGAGGTGAAAAATGAGCTAGATCCTGCTGCTGAGAACCAAGCAGCTTCTCTCAAGAAAGAGAGTATCCAGTCAAACTCGCAGCCCAAAAGCAGTTTGATTGTTAATTTAAAGACTATGCTGCGTAGGTTGTGGAGCGATCGCTAATCTAAATCTTGATTTGATTTAGAAGTTAAACGATTTTCTTGTTTTCAGCTTTTTTTTCCAAGACTGTAATCACAGTTAGAGCCAAAACCGTCAGAGGAATAACGAGCCAGAGCATGACGTTGATATATAAAGGCAGGATCGCATGATCCAAAGCATCTAAGATGAGATAGCCATTGTAGGCTAAATAGTAGAACAGAAATAACAATCCTTCCCAGCGGTCAATTTGCCTGCCCGAATAAAAAATTGGCAAACAGGCAAACGCCACGGCGATCGCGACAGGAGCACTAAAATTAATTACGGAAGGGCTAACGGTAATACCATTGGGAGAAATTGTGCCCGCAATGCCCAAGACTGCCAAAATGTTAAAAATATTGCTGCCTAAAACGTTGCCAACGGCAATGTCTCTTTCTCCTCTGAGGCTGGCAACAACAGAAGTAGCTAATTCGGGCAGTGATGTACCAAGGGCAATAATCGTTAAGCCAATTAAAAGCTTGCTTACCTGGAAATATTCGGCGATCGCCACAGCCGAGCTGACTAGCCAGTTAGAACCTAAAATCAATAAAGCCGAACCGCCCACAATATAAACGATGTTTTTAATCCAGACTGTAGGTGTAACTGGATCGTTAAAACTATATTCTTCAGTAAATTCGTCTTGTTCTGCTCCCTGCTTACTGCTCTGATAAATTAACGACAGGGTATATAGCACCCCTCCAATAAAGAGGATAATGCTGTCTACTCGGCTAATCTCGCCATCAAGAGCAAACATAAACAGCAGCAGAGAAACGCCAATCATAATCGGCACATCAGAGCGAATGATTTGTTTGGTTACAACCAGGGGAGCGACTACCGAAGATAAGCCCAGCACCAGCAAAATGTTGCAGATATTGCTCCCTACCACATTGCCAATTGCAATATCGACACTTTGTGCTGAAAAGCTAGACAGAATGCTGACGGACATTTCGGGCGCGCTAGTACCATAAGCAACAATTGTTAAACCGATAATTAAGGGCGGTATCTGCAGAATTGCCGCAATTCTAGACGCACCTTTGACTAAAAACTCTGCCCCGATCACTAGCAACACTAATCCTGCTACCAGAGCTAACAAGGTAATGGGACTCATAAATAATGTATAAATAAAAAGTTTATTCTATTATTAATAAGGTTAATATCAATTACGATAAATAGTTCACATCAGCTCATAACTTGTAACTATTGGGAACAAAATTAAGTAATATTAATTCAGCTAGAACTACTAAAGGTGTAATAGCCAGAATCTTATTTAAATAGATTTGGTAGAGCTACAATCTACCACGGTAGCCTCCAATTCTAGGTTAGCTCAGTTAAAATTAGCAACTACAGACAGCTAACTTTGCTGTCCCGACTCAATTTCGACAATTTTTTCTTGAGCCGAGCGGTGTTCTCTGGTTAAAGTTTCCAAAACAAATTCGGGCAGCTGTTGGGACTTATCCAATGCCAGTTCAAAATTAGCGATCGCCTTCTGCAAAATCTTGACACTCTTTTTCTGTTTGCCAATCTTACGTAAAATTTGTCCTTTAAGATAGTAATGTTCGGGGTTGTCGGGGGCAGTTTTTAGAGCTTTGTTAGCATATTTGAGCGCCTTGTCATAATCCTTGAGATCGCGATAGGCAACGGCTAATCCTCGTTCGACCAAATAAGTCGGTGCAGCGTTGTCTTCAAAACGGGCGATCGCCTGATCGGGGCTAGAAAAAGGTAAATTAACTGCTAGCAACAGATCCATATAGCCTTTAATTAAGTTTAATTCTGGATCGTTTGGATCAGCATCTTCGGCGCGATCTAAATACTTAAATACCTGCTGGAGCTTGTTAATCGCGGGTAAAGCACCCTCTTTTTCATAGACGTAAGCTCCATCGAGAAAATGACCGACTCCCAAATAAAGATTACCCCGCACGGGGTCAGCTTCACTTAGTAATAAAGCTGATTCTAGGGTTTTATCGGCATATTGCTTGATAGTTTCCCAATCTTTTTCCGTATATGCCAAAGAAGCTAGCATCGCGTAAGCCAAAGGTTCTTCTGGTTCCTCTACTTCGGCTTTACTTAGTTCTTCAGCTACAGCTTTATAATCACCTTCTAAAAAAATAGTCTCAAAAGCTTTTTCTGTATATTTACCAATATCCCGAGCATTATTGTCTCGAAAAGGATCTTTTGCCCACGCCCCCCCATTACCCAAGCTAAGAATCATCGACATTGCTAATGGAGCAACAAATAATCCTTGCTTAAGCTTATTTTTAAAACTAAAAAGTTTGTCTTCAAAAATCATATATGTCAGATGATAATTATTAGTAAGCTGAATAAAAATAGACGCGGTTAATACTAATCTAGTTCCAAAAAACTGTCATGATGTTTGAGTTGAAAATAGTAATTAAAATTCAGCTTGAGGCATAATTGTGCTTTATTTGAGCGCGTATAATCAAAAGAGAAAACCCCTACTAATTTAATAATGCTGCGTCTGCAAAATTTAATTTATCATCCTGCTGCAACACCTCAACCGATTTTAAACGATATTAATTTTGAGCTGCCACCCCAAAAGCTAGGACTAATTGTGGGCGCTAGTGGTTCGGGTAAAACTACCATTTTAGAAATATTGGCAGGATTGGCAGAACCCACTAAAGGCAAAATATTTTGGCGTACTAATGAATTAACGGATTTAGGGTTACAGCAGCTAGCCGGATTAGTATTTCAGTTTCCCGAACGGCACTTTTGCGGAGGAACGATATTAGAGGAGTTACGTCTGGGTCATCCTGAATTAGATCTAAAAAGAGTTAGAGACGCATTGAGCGAGGTAGGATTAGAGGATATATCCCTCCAGGTATCTCCTCACGCTCTCAGCGGAGGACAGCAGCGCCGTTTAGCCCTGGCAGTGCAGCTAATTCGGCAGCCGAATATTTTGATGTTGGATGAACCAACGGCAGGATTAGATTGGTCAATGCGGATCCAGCTAGCCAAATTACTAGGCAAATTAAAACAGCACTGGACTCTTTTGGTTGTAACTCACGATCCGGTCGAATTAATCGAAATCGCCGATTTCTGTTGGACAATCGAACATGGCGTTTTAAAATCAATTGAGCCAACTGTCCTGAATCGATAATTCTATAAATCTATGAGTCAGATTGAAGCAAGCGTGCTGCCCCCATTAAATCAGGTCTGGTCAGAAACTCTCAACTGGCAGCCAAACGAAGTTCAGGAAGAGCTATTCCAGCAGGTTTATCAAGCAGTACTAGAGGGAAATCGGGTTCAAAATCTGACTCGGATTACCGAAGCAGGAGACTTTTGGGAAAAGCATCTCTGGGATTCTCTCTCTGGGATAGTCGGCATCGAAGATATTTTGCAGAAGAAACTACAGGTAATTGATATTGGTACAGGAGCGGGTTTTCCTGGTATTCCCCTGGCGATCGCTTTCCCCCATTGGCAAGTAACTTTACTCGACTCTACCCGTAAGAAAATTAATTTTGTTAACGATACAATCGAGAAGCTCAAGCTAGAAAACGCTACAGGTATTATCGCTAGAGCTGAATCTTTAGGTAAGATTCCAGGCGATCGCGCCAGCTACGATCTGGCTCTAGTCCGAGCCGTCAGTAAACCTTCTGTTTGTGCTGAATATGCCTTGCCCTTTGTAAAAAGAGGCGGTCTAGCTATTCTCTACCGAGGACACTGGAGCGCGGAAGATACGGAGAATTTAGCAGCAGCAGCAGAGCAGTTGGGCAGCAAAATCGAACTAATCCATCCTTGGGGTACACCCCTAAGTAACGGTGTGCGTCACTGCATCTATCTTCGCAAGCACTCATCCACACCCAAGAAATTTCCCCGCGCCGTCGGTGTCCCAGAAAAAGAACCCCTCTAATCATCTTTGATGCTCCAAGTGCCTGAGTCAAAATCGTTGAGATAATTGCGTTCGCCATAACTATGACGTTTGCTTAACAGTAGTTGCCGAATTTTCAGTAACTTTGCCATTCTCATCATGGCGACACAGATGAGCTTGGGCGAGCTGCTGTAGAAAGATCTTCCGCTCTTCCATTTCGTCTGTAAGAGATAAACCGAGTTTAGTTAAAACCTGCTCCCAACGATATACCCAATCATGCTGGCGTAGAGAATTAACCACGTTATTCGTCCGAATTTGCTTCAACAATTCAGACTGGCGATCAAGGTTAGCAATAACCTCCGCAATATTTGGCTCATCAAAAGCGATCGGAATTACGGCATTGTCCCAATTGAAGTATTTTTTGAAAGCCTGATTATGGGGAGGACAACCAAGCAAAACGCTTCCTGCTGCTGCACCTTCAAAGAAACGATAGCCAATTTCAATTTGTCCCTGAGTTTGTTCTGGCTGATTTATTTTGGCATGGTTGGTAATGAAATAGCGACTGCTCTTGAGGGTGTTGGCAACTAAAGTCCGATGGTGCTGATGCTGATTGTTACGCAGCTCCGACCCACTTGAATATTCATAGAAATAGAAAAAATCGCTGGTTTCGGCTAATTCCAATAAAGCTTGATGAGTTACATTAGAACGCCGACCCAAATTAGCTAAGTCGAGCGATCGCTGTTGTTGGGGGTCAGGATAAAATTTAACCGTATCGACTCCAGGAGCGAGATACATACAGGGAACTTTAGTAATTGCTTCAACTTCTTCGACAATTTCTGAATGACCCAAACAAATCAGATCGAAGTTTTTGAAAAACTCTAAAAAGTTCTTTAATTGCGGGATATCCTTACGCCAAAGTTCAATTAAATAGCAAACAGAGAACTTACTTTTAGATCGCCAATTATCTAGTAAATTGATTGAAGATACGTTCCAGGGGAAATCAATAACGGAGAAGAAAATATCATATTCCTGGGACAAACTCATCGACTGGCGATAAGGATTAATCTTGGTCAAAAAGGGAAACTGTTTGGTTTGGCTTTTAACTAATTTTTTAACTCCTTTGCCAAAAAGATCGTACTGCTGAGGCGAAATTATATCTACGCGATCAACCGCAGCAATAATGTCTTCAAACTCATACAGGCAAGAATTATAAACAAAATTTTGAATATTACGTTGCGACCAAACTAGAGTTCTAGATTGGCGATTATAGTCATCATCTAAACTTAGAGACATAATTAATATTTAGGCTATTTTAATAGTGCGATATAGCTGAGATAAGCCACCATCATATTCGACCAAAAACTAAAATATAACCTGTGTCAAAAAAAGTAAAGCTGGAATATTAGAAGTCAGATTTTTAGGTGAGCAATGCTTACTTATTTACATAGCAATTTAAATCTTTCAGAGGAGAAGAGTTTATCCTAATCAATCCAATTGCTCGTTTGTATTAAAGATTTGCGGTCTTTTGTAATTATATGCAAACATGAAGCAATACTGGAGCAATACTTTTTCAAAAGACCGAAATAATATTATGAAATTTCCAATATTATTAATCTCTTCAATCTTATTATCCTCTTTTTGTTTAACTGTGTCTAAAGCTGTATTGGCAGCAGAAGAAACTTCGATTTTTAGCCAGGCGACCGCCCAATCTCCAGAACCTCAATTAGAATCGGCGGAAGATTATTTTAATCGGGGGGTTTATTATTATCGACAAGAAGATTTTGAAGCAGCTTTAGCTGACTACAATCGAGCAATTGAGATAAATCCCAATTATGTAGAAGCTTTCAATAATCGAGGTGCTATTTATGCTCAGCAAAGAAAAGATAATTTAGCTCTATCTGATTTTAATCGCACTATAGAAACAAATTCTGATTATGCAGAAGCTTTCAACAATCGAGGTCTTATTTATGTTCGACAAGGAAAAGATGATTTAGCCCTGTCTGATTTCAACAGAGCAATTGAGATAGATCCCAATTATGTAGAAACTTACAGTGTTAGGGG
>JBCBEA010000102.1:0-9870 GCA_038529195.1 Cyanobacteria bacterium J06600_6 | reverse complement strand
TCCTGTGTTGGGTCGAGCAAAATTGTTTTACTGTCTGGCTTGACTCCCGTAACCAAGATATCCCAGTTATCTACGCTGGGATCGATGACAACTAGAGTGCTGCCGTTGCAACCTTGTCTATTTTTATTTAGCACATTCTCACTACTCGAATTAACAGTAGCTTCTTGTATACAAACCGTCATAATTTTAAATATTATTTTTCACTAGCAAATCCCGTAGATACAAAGCATGCCTTGTATCTACTGCAACAAATTTTGGTGGATTAAATAAGAGATATAGGTATCTAACAGTGCTGCATCGATCGCAGGACAAGCATCAGAAGATTTGGCCAAACCTTCCAATACATTTTGACAATCGAATTTTAAGTTAAAAGACTTATTTTGAGCCTCTCCCGAATTACTCGCAGAAAACAAAGATACCAAAGGATATAATATATGGTCTTGGGAATTATTTGCAATACCCATTAATTGTTCGTACCATTTTTGATAGGCAACGCGCTCTATTTGATATCCCGCAGCCTTGAGGCGATCGAATAGTAAGTTTGAGGATGCTGGGTGAGCGTGAATTAGGTGAAAAGCTTTACCCCAAGATGACTGCTGTTGAGATAAATAAACTACCGTCTTCGCCACAAAATCTACGGGGAGGATATCCAGCAACATCTCTCCCGATGGCGCACTTCCCAAACGAGCATATCCTTGAATTAAGCGATATAAAAAATCATCTTGGTTAAATACTCCCGTCTCGCTGCTGCCAGATACAGGACCAATACGGTGTATGGTAATTGGTAATCCGCGATCGCCTGCAATACTAACTAATTTCTCTCCCACCCATTTACTCTGGGCGTAACCTCCTAACGGTGCATGATATTTTTCAATGCTGTCTGATTCCTTGACGACAATGGTTTCAGAGGTGCTGTCAAAGTTAAAAACGCTAATAGTAGAGATAAAATGAACTGGCTTAACTTTTTGTTCGCAGGCAAATCTTAAAATCGACTGAGTACCCCGCACGTTGGTAGATTTCAGCAGGTGGTAAGGTGTCGCATGATGAACTAATGCCCCGTTGTGATAAATAACATCAATTTTTCGTGCCAAATCTGCATGATTGGCTAAAGTCAGACCTAGATTTGGCTTTGATAAATCCCCCACGACAGGAATGATGTGATCGCAATCCAGTCCCTCTGCAAGTAAATAGTCAACGAGATTTTGTAAAATTCTGTTCTTAGCTGAGTCGGGATCTGTTGCTCTGGTTAAACAATAAATCTTAGCGGTAGTTTGCTGTAAAAGCTCTTTGAGAATAAAAGTGCCTAAAAACCCCGTCGCCCCAGTTAGAAGAATAGACTTATTTAATTCAAATTGGCGATCGCAACTTATTTTCTGAGGAAGCATTTCTGCTGCTAAAACTGCTTCATCTTTCAACCTATCGATAGTTATGACGGGGCTTCTACCTTTAGCTTTTAAATAAGTAACGATAGCTGGCTTATTTTCCTTCAACTTAGATATCAAATCTTTAGTCAGCACATTTTTTGGCGCATCAATAGACAGATCATCTTTATCCAAAGACAGCTTAATATCTAATTGCTTCAACTGCTCGATTAAACTATCAACGCCCATAATTATCTCCCTCTGTCCCCCTGCTTCCTCCGCTCCCTCCGCTTCCTCCGCTTCCTCCGCTCCCTTGACTCAAAAGCTCAATAATCCTTGATTTCCTTTTCTTTAGCTCTCCAATCAAATCCTTATTCAAAGCTCCTTTTGGTGCATCAATAGCTAGCTCGCTACCATCCAAAGATATCTTGATATCCAAACTCCGCAAATACTTAACAAACTTCTCTACTTCAATCCTCTGCTCCCCCTGCTCCCTCTGCTCCTCTGCCTTCAAAAAGCCTTCTGCCTGCATGCGGACAAACGGATGTCCTTTGCGCCCTCTGCCCTCTGCCTTCAAAGAACCTTCTGCCCTCTGCCTTCTGCCTTCTGCCTTCCTTAAAATAATCTCCCTCCTCCCAAACAACACTTCACTCCTAATATCATGCTGGCGACAAAATTCTACTAACTTAGCCGACTCGACAATTGGTTTAGAATCAGGAGTATATTGAATCGAAGTAATATAGGTAAGCCAAGGCTCTCGTCCCATAGCGTAGACATAAACCTGCTGGGGATTAAACTGTTTGACTAGAGCGATCGCTTTTTGGCTATCTGAGCCATCTAACCGCCTCGTTTCAGCAACTTTTCGCGGGATAGTTGAGCCAAGCAAAGCACCATAAGCCCAGGTAAACGGTGCGCCATCGCACTCCATGCCAATGAACATCACGTCTATATTGCTGAAGCAATTATGCAAATGCTTATATAACTCTGGTTCGATATTATTAGAGTCCGCAGCACATAGAATCGATTTACCCTGGAGTTGAATTAGATAGGCATTTTTAGCACTGATATTTAAATCGCCATGTTCGCCTAAAACGGGCAGACTAACTATCTGTCCAAGGTCTAGCTCGATTGTTTCTAATTCATCTAACTCGACTACATTATTGAAGCCAATTTGCTGCAACATTAATTTTAAAGAAGGATCGATTAAAGAACCTCGATTACTTTTAGGAATAACTACCCGCTCGATCTTGTGACGAATTTGCAGTAAAGTCTCAAACATCACATGGTCTTGATGATTGTGGGTAATTAAAGCATAGTCAATACGAGGGGGCAAATCTTCGTAACTATAGCGGGGTATGCCTGCTGCATTTTGATAGGGAATCAACGGATCGCAGAGAATACTTACCCCGTTGGCTTCAATTAACACACAGGCGTGTCCAAAGTAGCGAATCCTAACATCCTTACCCTGGTATTGTTCTTTCTTAGCTGGTGTATTACTGGTAAAGAAAGATTCAAACATTTCTATATCTGCGGGACTAATTTCTAAGTCTTGTTTAATTTGTTCTAGATCTTGAGGAGTCGATCGCATTTGAAACAACTTATCCCACCTGCGATCGCAAAACGGTAAATTAAGCTGCAAGCTATCTTGACTAGATAAACGGGGAGTACTTAAAACAAAAGAGCGAATATCGGGATTATCTAAATGTAGCAACACCGACTGGGAAGCAGGATTATATAGCGGACTGCGATATAGCAAGCCTTCAATAAAACGAATCCCTGGATTATTATAGCGATCGTAAACCAACTCTACATAACCCCTAAGTATTTCTGGAACTTGGGCGTATAAAACTTCTAAAGAAGAACCCGCTTCTATATCTCCCAATAACAAATCCAACTCAGTAATCGCCAAGTCCAAATCCAATAAAGCTTTGTGCCTTAATTTCGTTTTTTCTAATAAAGCCTCAATTTCCCAAGCGCGACCGACACTGTAGTTAATAAAAGGACCGCCGATCATGGCAGGATTTTTTAATGCCGAAACATGAACCTTTGGCGCAGCGATAAACGACTCCATAATCTTGATATGAGATTTAGCTACATATCTAGCCGCACTAGCGGGAGGAATTAGATACGACCAAGCGTACCACTGATTGAATAATGGCTCGGCAATTACGTTTGGTTTGAGATATAGCTGGCGATTCATTATGCTGCGGTGCAGGGGAGCAGGGAAAGCAGAGTAGGCAGGGGAGGCAGGGGAGGCAGGGGAAGTAATTATTACCTCCTCACTTCCTAGCTAGTTTATTATTAATGGCTAAGAGTGAAAAGCTAAGTCAAAGCCTTTTACTCAAACAAAATTCTCTGTAACAAACTGTCTTCAGAGTTGAGAAATACCCGATCAATTATTTGGTTAAACTCTTGCCAATCTTTTGTACAGTTGGCGATCGCTTTTTTCGACTGATTTATGTTATCGCCATCAAAGGGGGGATACTTGAAAGTACCAGCAAATAACAATCCTCCCATATCTTCCGACCAGGCATCTTGTTTATTTTCTTGTTTGATTGTCGCTTCGCTAATCGCCATGTTTAACTGACAGCGACCGAGATTATATAGAAAATTGATTCCTGTTTTAACGGGTGCTTGACCATAGTTTTGCCATGCACCAGAAGCTACTAAAAACTCCGTTAAGTAACTCCGCGTAGCATCGTCATTTGGAATAGGAATTAATCTTTTTGCCTCTAACTTCATTCCCTGATATTCAGCGCCTGTAAACTGAGTAACACACTTATCGGCTACCGATTGTGCCTGTAGTTGAGCATCTTTATTGCTAATTCGTTCGATAAAAGCAATTCCGCTTTTTTGCGCCACAATTGTTACATTACTATCAAAAGCTAATTGAGCGCGATCGTGATGTTCAAAAGGAGCTTGATTTAGCTTCCAGTCGGCATTGACAATCTTATTTTGTCTAACAAATTCCTCAGTAATTATTTCGGGGGCAAAATCTTTAATCGCTAGTGCGATCGCTATTTCTTGGATTTCTTTGATCTTGGCTCTATTTTGTAGAGATGTAATAGCTGTCATAGGGGTACTTCTGTATATGTAATGCTGGATGCTAGTTGAAGCGTTACGGATTTGCGATCGCTTTTTTAACTCAAGCGATGCCAAGATACTGCAAATAATTATCAATAGATATTAATCAAATATATCATTAATGCCTACAGGTAAATAATTAGGACGTTGCTAATTTAAAGCAGGAAACCGCAAGGTAGTCTGTTCGTAGCTATAAGCCATAAGCTATAAGCTCTCTATATTAATAAGTTAGTACGAGCAGATATCAAAAGAGCCAAATAGCATTACTCATTCTGCAACGCCTAGTTAGAAGTCACCAGCACACAGCTATTTTGATAACTTCTAAACTCTATCAATAGTTCGGACAAAACTAGATCGTCCACGGAATAATAGGCATTCAAGCTCTGTGCAAATTTGAAATAATTAACGGTAAACTAGGCTTTTTAACTGTCCTAACTGCTCTAACTGCTCTAACTGCTCTAACTGCTCTAACTGCTCTAACTGCTCTAACTGCTCTAACTGTTGACTCTACGCATCAGCAAGAAAATTTTGCCCCACTGTATCTAAATCCGAATTATGCCCCAAGCACCCAAGGCAACATAGATAACGAACGCTACTACAAATAATCCGCCAAATATAGCTATAAATGCAGCAATTGGACGCAAAATACCGCCACCTGGAGTTTTTTTCCAATCAAATTCCTGTTCTGGTTCGGGCTGCTCGAAGGGAGGAAAATAGCCCTGCTCTAATAAATTTAAGCGATGCTGTTTGTCATAGCGGGGCATTCTTGCAAAAGGCATTTCGCCCCTTGTTCTCTGGGGTAAGATGCGACGGCGCTGATAGGGAACGATATCATCCCCAAAATTATCTAGATACTCATCACTACTTAACAGCTTGTCTATTAGACCCTTTAAGCCAGAGGTAGCCAAAACAATCGACCAAGAAAGCTTTTCATCGTTGTTATATACTTCTCTGCCCAGGAAACGTTGAATACACAGCCTGACAAATCGGTAGTTGTTATTAACCTGATAGTTCCGCCGTTGAAAGGTTTCAGAAAGAGCCAAACCTCTCATAAAGTCTCTCACGGTTATTTGACCTGCCTTTAGCTGAGATTCCAGCTCTCTCTGACGGTTCGAGAGTAAGATCTGCTGCTCATTAAAGACCTGTCGATATGCTGCATAAATAAGCTCATCAAATTCTGCTGTCGATAAAATATTCTCGCGATCATAAATGCGAGGCTTTTCGTCCCCAGGAATTTCGTAGCCATTAACCCGATTATTTTGACTCGAAACAGAATACTTCAATAAGGGTAGAGTCATGACTATATTTTGTTTTGATTTAAAATAATGCTTGCAATTTACTCTATTTTGAGCATATACTCTTTTTACATCTTTGTTGCAAATAATTAGCAATAAATATCAAATTCAAGTTGCAAGATAGATTAAGTTTATTGGCGATCGCATCTTGCCTGGTTTTACACGGATTAAATTTTTACTATGACATATCAAAAGGAACGAAAGCCGTTATGGAAGTTTAAGTCTTGGAGTTATAAACGTTGTTTGAAATGCCAGAAAAATACGAAATATCAGGACATACTAGACCTGTATCTGCTTAAAGATTCTTCAGCCACCTGGGTTTGTACTCATTGCCATCATACTGAAACAGTTCAAATTGAAAGCTTATTTAATTAGTATTATTCTCAATAAATATCAGTGATCGCTTTTTGCTTAAGCAAGATTAGGTACAATCAGAAAACACTGTAGTAAGATAGTTTCTTTCTGATTAATTTGGTTAGTTGGCAATTTTTGACTCGATTGTCAATTGGCTAAAAGGCTTTTTTAGACAAAAGCGAAATTGCTTGCACTCAAACTACCTGCTTCTATATCTTGTAGGATAGCTAGCTCAAAATTATTAACGCTAATCAGCGCATCAGCTTCTACCTGAGTAATAGCTACATCGCTAAAACCGATACCCAAGCCAGCAATACCGATCACATCCTCACCTAAAGTAAAGTCAGTAATTATATTTGCGGTATCGGGAGGTTCGGCAGCAGCAATCCAGAATTGATCGGCACCCGATCCACCAGTAATAGTGTTATCTCCAGCCGAGGTAGCAAAGATAGCGTCATCACCCACCCCCGCGAATACTCTGTCAGACTTGCCTAAAATCAAGGTATCATCTCCGTTTCCAGCATAAATGCGATTGTTACCTTCACCCGTCGAAGCATCTACCAAATCATTCATGTTGCCAGCAAAGATTAATTGTTCTTGACCTGCTACCTCGATAATGTCTCTTGTAAGAGTACCAAATAGAAATTCTAAATCATTATTTGCTTCGGGTTCGGGCAAGGGTTGTTCTGGATCTAAAATGGTTGTGTTGGCATTATCTACAAGGCTAAATTCGCCTCCATTGTTATCAGGATCGATCGCATATCCCTCTCCCAACTTTAAAGTAAAACTTGCTGTCTCTTCTCCTTCGGTTTCGCCGTCATCTAATACGAGAATGGTAATACTTGCTTCTTGTTCGGTAATGGTAAACTCAAAGCTACCGTCGTTAATGCCTTCTCTGTAGGCGGGTAGAATATCTCTAACCAAATTATCGCTAGAAAAGCCGTTAATTAGTTCAATGTAGGTTAAATCGTCTTGGGGCGAATACCACATATTTGAGCGATAGCCCAAGGTTTGTCCCCGATGGATATACCAGAGTCGGTTAGGCGACTCGATTGTACCGACACCTAAACCATAGGAAGAGTAGTTATCGTTATCTGTAGCGGGAATCGTATCCAGCATCTGCGCTAGAGTTTCAGGCTGGAGTAAATCCCCATCAAATAAATTACGGGCGAAAGTATCTAAATCTTCGGTATTGGAAACTATCGCTCCTGTAGACCAAGCCCAGGAAAGATTGGCAACGTTGATATTATTAAGAGAACCGTTTTGGTCAAAGTCCCAATACCCGCTAACATAGCCCCCTGGTATCTCTTCTTCCCCTGCAAAGAAAGTATTTTCTAACTCCAAAGGATCGGTAATGCGATCGCGAATTTCGGCGGCAATATTATTATCGGTTGCTGCTTCAATGACGATGCCCAACAGCAAAAAGTTAGTGTTGGAATAATTAAAAGCTTCTCCAGGCTCAAATGGTGGCTCTTGTCCGTCAATCAATTCGACCAATTGTTCTGGCTGCCAATCCTGAGCAAATACCAAAGGATTAGTTGCAGCCTGGTTGAATAAGATATCGACATAATCAGCCACTCCACTCGTATGCTGTAGTAGCTGTTCGAGGGTTATATCATCTGCATTGGGAATATTCGCCGTTACATCTTCTGGTAGCCAGTCGGTTAAAGCATCATCTAGAGATAATATGCCCTCTTCCACTAGCTGTAAAATTACCGTGGCGGTAAAAGTTTTAGTGATACTACCAATTTCAAAGCGATCGCCTGGCTGCAAAGGTGTATCATCTTCTAAACTAGCTACTCCACTTGCCCCAAAATAGCTTCCTGAAGGAGAAACGATGGCTACGGCTGCGCCTGGTACTTCAGGGGCGCGAGTATCCTCTAAATTAGTATCTAACTGCTCGACTAATTCAGCTTCTAAAACAATTTCTCCTCCTTCCACCTCAGTCTGACCGAGATTAAAATCCCTCAAGTCAGTAGCATTAATAGTTACAGTAATGCCTTCTGGTGGCGGTGGTTCGCTTAAGTTAAAGTTGAGAACAGCAGATGTTGATTCGGATTCGATAAGTGGTTCTGGTTCGATAATTAAACTAACTTCAGGGTTTGTACTGCTGTTGGATGATTCCTCTGAAGTCAAATAGGACGGCAGATCTTCGACATCATCTATTAAAATTGCTGGATTAAAAGAAAATGGCGCGTTGTAGTTGCGATTTTCGACATCACCCAAAGCAAAATCGAGAGTTTGGGATTCTTCATCGATACCATCGGCAAGAATTGGAATGCTGAGAGTGGTTTCAGGTTCGGTAATTGTTAAAGAGAAAGTATCGTTTGCTTCATCAAAAACTGGTTCGTTATTACTCGTAGTTACAGCCTGAGAGATATCCAACTGGGATAAATAAGAATATCCAGGAATTATTGCTTCAATGTTGACAACCTTAACCTTTAGTCCTGCTTCGGGAATTTCCCCCTCTACTGCAAAATTAAAGTCTAATACTGTGCCTTCAGATTCGTTGGCGATCGCATATTGAATAGTGTCATCCCCACTTTGAAAAGTGGTAATTGGGGAAGTAGTTAGAGTAACGGTTGGTGCGCCTGGGATTAATTCTAATGGTGCTAGGTCGGTCATAATTGCTGTTTAGATTAGAAAAAAGAAAAGGCTAGTTATCCATCGATAAATAACTAGCGCAAGAGGAAAACTTTTATTTTGTATACCTTCTATCTGTGAAGAATTTGATTTGAGGAGGTATTTATCACATCAAGATGACTTTATGCAAAAGCAAAATGGTTTTCGTTAGCGATAAAACTTGCAGGAGCATTATTAATTACCGCCAGGTCGTTACCGTTAGCCGAAATTAATGTACCACCTTCAAAATCAGTAATATCCAAATCGCTAAAACCAATACCCAAGCCAGCAATGCCAATTACGTCTTCTCCACTAGTAAAGTCGTTGATGATATTAGTCGATTCGGGAATTTCAGCATTAGCAATCCAGAATTGGTCAGCACCTAAGTTACCGTTGATGCTGTTATTGCCTCCAGAAGTAATAAAAATGCGATCGTCACCATCATCAGCAAAAACGCGATTGTTCTCACCCAGAATCAAAATATCATCTCCACCGCCTGCAAAAGCACGGTTGTCACCAGGAGACTGGGTAAAATCGATCAAATCGTCACCCGAACCAGCAAAAACAAGTTGGTTACTTTCATCAATCTCAATTACATCAGCATCCAGCGTACCAAAAACAGGATTTAGAGCTGTTTCATCAATTACAGGGGATTCGGTAGAAGGCTCAGTTGAGGAATCGGCAGGTGTAACTAAAATTGTTTCCCCTACTTCATCTAAACTATCTTGAATCTCATCAAGATATGTCTCACCCACCTTGCCATTATCAATTAGATCGGCAACGGTTAGGGTTGGGAATCCCACATCTTCATGGGAACTGTAGCCTATAGGGAACCCAAGTTCATTATTCCAGTCATCCACATGGAGGTGTGGTAGCTTGTCGTCGCTTGGTCGCGTCCAAAAAGCAAGTCCCGACTGCGCGCCCTCAACGCTTCTGAGATCTGGATTCCCCTCACCAAACATGAAGCCATTTCTCGACAGATCGACATCGTCATCTACATCCCAGGTACCATCTTGTAGGATTTTCTGGGTTTGAGTATCGAAGGCAAAGTTAAACGTAGGATATCTACTCAGGTCTTGGTTATCTGTGTAGGTGCGTAGTAAGTTACCATCAGGATCGAAGAAAGATACGTCGAAAGATAAAAGATCTTCTTC
>JBCBEA010000101.1:0-9933 GCA_038529195.1 Cyanobacteria bacterium J06600_6 | reverse complement strand
AAGTAATTTGCCAAAAAAATATCGCTGATTTATCGAAATTTTATACTACCAGACAGAAGAAAACGAAAATATTGATAGTTATGGTGATGTTTATTTAACTGCCAATTTTATTTCTGGGATACTGGGAAACTGAGCTATTGCGATCGCTTTCCGCAACATCGAGATTAAAGACTAAGGAATTATCAATCTAATTAATTTAAGCTCATGTCTGCCATTTTTCTCCAAACTCAGGTGTAGATGGATTATTGACGAAGAGAATGACTGTTTTATTTGAGATGCAGAATATAAACTCTAGCAATAAAATTATTTTTTAGTAGTTTACAATACAGAAATTAATCTAAAAGTAAAGTTTCTGTTTCGATCTCAGATAAATTAGCGTTTTCGTTTTAATGTACAGAGAAATCAAATTATCGGATTTTCATTATGGACATTATCTCTATTATCGTTAGTTTAGTTGTGACTGCTATTAGTTTGCTCATTATCTCTAAACTGCCTTTGGGAATTGAAATTGACAGCATTCAAAAAAGTCTGTTGGCAGCAGTGATTTTTGGCATTCTAAATGCCTTTTTAAAGCCTATTTTGACTGGATTTGGCTTGTTTAATGTTTTGACCTTCGGTCTGACTTCTTTTATCGCGAATGTAATCATCTTTGGTTTAGCTGCACTGTTAATTCAGGGTTTCCGCTTACAGAACAAACTTATCAGTCCAATTATTGGTGCTTTAGCCTTGAGTATTATCAACTCACTAGTATTCAAACTCCTCGAAACTTTAGGAGTTGTTTCCGCATCAGTCTAAAAAATATAGTCGCTTTAACTGACTCTTGTAGCCTCTAAGGGATTGCTTCTGGGAATTGGGGGCTTGAGGATTGGGGAGTCAGGACTCGGGACTCGGGATATATTTATTGAAATCCAATTCATCCAATTCTTATTTAAAACAACTATATTAGTCTGAATAGAAACTCCAAGTTAATCAGAGCAAAACTAATTTAGATCAAAAGTACGGCGATCGCTTTCAACGGCGATCTTTTTTTTATAATATTTTGACCTGAAATATCATTTCAATTGTACTTATGGAGTTGATTACAGCTTGGAGTATGTAAATGTGGCTTTCCCGATGTTGCGACTAAAGGTTTCTCCGTCAACATGACGTTGCCTTGTGGATCTACTAGCCATCCTTGAATTGGGGTAATTTTATGAACTTTAGTATCTGGTGTCGTTCTAGATTCAACCCGAGAGAAAGCCTGTTGCTCACTTCCATAACCCTCAGATGAATCATCAGAGATCCGCCAATCTGTCCAGGTGTAATCAGGCATCAATATGTTTTCTGGAGCCAAAGGAATTCCGCTACGACCAGTAATGACAAAATTACTGTTTTTACTGACCCGACAAAAGCTGTTTTTAAACAGATGATTGACGTCGACAAAATCTAACGGTAACTTCGATAAATTATCGATAGCATTAAAATCAGGAAAAGTCAGACTAACTAAACCAGGGCTGCCAAACTCGGAACTAGCATCAATATCATTAGTTTGGTTGGGAGGACGAGAATTTCTCTCTTCTAGACCAAAAATCCCCTGTCCACTAACAGTAATATTTCCGCCCTGTCCTGCCACTGCCGTCGCCAAAATATCATTGTTTTGCTGAGGAAAAGCAACCGAGAAATTACTGTCAATCCTGATATTGCCTCCCTGAGCATCACCAAAAGCCTGAGCAGAAATCGTACCGTTATTTTTTAGAATTAAATTTTCTGCTACTTTTAATTCAATATTGCCTCCAGTCTGAAACTGGGTTGAAGCAATGATATTGGCACCATTATTAATTTCAACTTGATCTGCGCTGACAAATAAATTTCCCGCCTGCCCCTGTCCAACACCCTCGACACTAAGAATTGCGCTGTTATCAAGAATCAACTCACTGGTATTGAGAATAACGTTACCTCCAGCACCTCCATCGACTGACTGAGCGCCAATCTGACTGAAAACACTTCTATCTTTACTAAACCCACTAATCTCCGTAATCTCAGCATTGATTTCCAGATCTCCTGCATCTCCTACGTCAATTCTATTGGTATTGTTTACATCATCTCCCACTGCTTCTGAACCAAGGGCTCCTATAGTTGATGAGATTACTGCTCCTCCCTCCAAAACTCTCAGCTGCCCAGTATTAATCCGAATATTCCCGGCATTTCCAGTAGCAAAGGCTGTGACAGAGATTGCACTACCTGCATCAGGGGTTAACTTTGAGCTGCCCAAAACTTCAAGTACACCAGAAATATCAAGATTAATATCACCTCCAGTACCCTGTGCTATCGGAATAGCAGTGATTGTAGCAGCATCAGCCAAGTAAACGTTGTCTGCTGTAATATTGATATCGCCAGCTTGCCCTATACCAATATTAGCCATTGATATTTCACTCGCTTGGCTAAATTGTACTGATGTCTCAAGAGAAAACTGTGGTACTTTTAGTTCCTCTACTCGATCTCCCAAACCGATTAAGGGTCTGACGCCACTCAAAGAAATTGGTCCGGCTATGTCGAGAGTTAAATTCCCACCGTTTCCTGTACTATTGGGCAAGATTTTCATGGAAATACCGGCACCATCTTCTAAAGAAAGACTTTGGGCTGAGATTTCCACATCCCCGCCATTGCCAGACCCTAAAACATCGCTACTAATTTGACTAGCAAACGGTAAAAAGATATCAGAAGCAGCAGTAATCGGATCGATTTTAGAACCATTAGGGGCACTGCCCTTGATCAGAATGTCTTCTGACATTTGAACTTGCACCTTGCCCCCATCCAAATTGCCCACGGTACTAGAAGAAATCGCCGAACCAGCTAAAATTTCTAAATTACGACCCACAACCTGGATATTACCGCCACCAACTCCACTAGAGTCTACTAAAGCTAAATTATTGAGCTGAATATCATCAAACTGGTTTACCTGATCGTAGTTAATGTCCCAACCCCGAGGGTTGGGTTCTAAAATCACCAAACTATTGGCTCCAACACTTCCTAGCTCAATGTCTCCTCCTCCTGTGGAGATCGCACCTCCCGCAAATTCTAGCCCTCCACCCAAGAGCGCTAAGGTATTGCCAGGCGTAGTGCTTAAACCTAATTTGATCTTCCCTATAACTTCATTTACCACACTAAAATTAGCCTGATTAATAATCGAGCCTGGATCGCGACCATACTGAAGACCAAGAGGAACACTGACCGTTAATAGTGATGATGAGCTAGTTAAATCTGTACTAAATTCTGTTCCATCAGCGAAAAATAAACTTTCGGCGGTGGTACTGATCAGAGAACCTCCAATCTCAAGACGGGCATTTTCTCCCCAAACAATGCCATTGGGGTTGAGCAGAAAAAGATTAGCACTACCTTGACTTTTAATTAGACCGTCAATATTGGAAATATTACCGCCAGTAACTCTGGTAATAATATTCTGTATCGTTACTCCATTATCGAAGGTCAAAGAGCCATCAGTTGGAACAGAAAATTCACTAAAGCTGTGAAACAGATTGTTGCCCTGTTGTGTACCCCGATCAACTATAAAATCGCGATTATTTTCAGTAACAACCCTCGTGTTGGTCGTAGTATCTTCTTCTACCTGGGCTCTAATTTCAGCAGGCAAAATTAAGATCAAGACCAAACTGGCATTTAAACCAAGAAACTTAACGAGATGACCAGTTGGGTTTAAGAATAAGCTCATGGTGATTGCTACTAGCTGCTTAAACAAATTAATCTAAGAGTATCCTAAACTGTATACTACCTTTTCGGCAGTAGTGTGGCGGGATAGTAAAGGGGCAGTTTCAGATTAAAGTTGGATGGATTGTATATTCTCTTGACGAATTAACTCTAAAGCATGACCTTTTAGAACTAAGGTGTAGGTATCCGAGTCGAGGATTACGGTATGGATTCAGCCAGTCTAGTCTCTTTTCTACAGCAGCAAACCTGTCTGGGAGGCTTGTCTTCTGCAGTTTTGACAGCGATCGCCAACACGGCTGTGGAACAAACAATCGCACCCAACAAAGCTCTGATCGAAGAAAACGCCCAACCGAGTGGCTTGTACGTTGTCCAGTCGGGTAAATTAATCAGTAACAGTACTTCAGGATCTAGTCAGAGCAGTTTATTACGAGGAACGGTACTCAACTTATATGCTCTGCTATTAGATCAGCCGACTCAATACGAAGTACAGACAATTACAGAAACAAAAGTTTGGTTTATTGACCGCCAAAAATTCACTGCCTTGAGCAAACAGTATCCTGCGATCGCTCAGGCTTTTTCTCAGCAGTTAGCCAGTCAGGTAAAGGAGTTATCCGAACAGCTTTTATTTGAGCAGGAGCGTCAAATTACCCTCAGACCATATCTTGTCAGTAAAGCTAGGCGGGGAGTAATTGGTAAGAGTCGCTACGCTACTAGATTGCGATCGCAAATTAAACAGGCTGCGGAAAATAGAGAGTCTGTTCTGCTTTTTGGAGAACCAGGTTTGGAGAAAGATAACCTAGCAGCTTTGATTCATTTTGGCTCTAGCTCACGTCGCCAGCCGATTATTCAGGTCGATTGTGCCAAGTTACAGACCAGTGGTGCAGAATTATTTGGTCGTAGCGGTGGTAAACCAGGTTTAATTGCTAGTTTGGAATCAGGAACGATAATTCTCAACAATATTCATTTACTGCCAGCAGAATTGATTTCGGCGATCGCTAGTTTTGTTAAAACAAAGCAGTACACTAGCGTTCAACGTCCAGGAGGCGAACCTGGGGCATTGCAAACGTCTCCAGCAAAAATAATCCTGATTTCTGAACAAACTCTCTCGGCGATCGATTCGGTAGTCGAGCATCTAATTAAGGTTCCGCCCCTGAGAGTCCGGAAAGCGGATCTCGACGAACAGATTAATTACTATCTGAGCCTAATTGGACGCAGTAAATGTCTGCGCAAAACAAACATGACTCCCGAAGCGGTTAGGAAGCTTCAGGCTTATGATTTTCCGAATAATTTGCGTGAGCTAGAAAGTATTGTCGAACGAGCCTTAACTCAACTTCAAGGTTGCGATGATATTACAGAAGAAATTGTCTGGCAGTCACAAACTAAGAAGAAGCAGTATCGCCTTAATCTCCTGAATAAATATCCTCAGTTAAGATCTTTATTCAAGAGCGACTGGTTTCCGAGCAAAATCAACTACGGCTTAGTTCTAAGTCTATATACTTTTGTCGTTTTAGTTTTATTTCTCGCTCCTCAAGATCGCCAGTCCAACTTTGCTTTGAATTTGTTTTGGGCGTGGTGGTGGCCATTAATTCTCATTACCTTTCCCTTGGTCGGTCGTCTGTGGTGTGCTTTTTGCCCATTTATGATCTATGGCGAGCTTACGCAAAAGCTGTCCCTCATCTTCTTGCCTCGACAGCTGAAGAAATGGCCTCGGGTGGCTGCGGATAAATGGGGTGGCTGGTTTTTGTTTGGTTTATTTACCCTAATCTTGCTGTGGGAAGAACTGTGGGATCTAGAAAATACAGCCTATCTCTCTGCCTGTTTGCTACTGTTAATCACCGCAGGAGCAATGATCTTTTCAGCTATCTTTGAACGGCGTTTTTGGTGTCGCTATCTCTGTCCGATTGGGGGAATGAACGGTTTGTTTGCCAAATTAGCGATGACTGAACTGCGAGCCCAGCAGGGAACCTGTTCGGCAGAGTGTACTACCTACCAGTGTTATAAAGGCGGTGTAGCGAAAGGAGAGGGACAAGAAACCAACGGCTGTCCCCTCTATTCCCATCCTGCCCAACTAGCAGAGAATAAAGATTGTGTCCTCTGTATGACCTGTATGAAAGCCTGTCCCCATCGTTCAGTAGAATTCAACCTACGTCCTCCTGGGATTGAACTTTGGACGACCCATACTCCCCACAGTTACGAGGTAGCACTACTATTTTTGCTCCTGAACGTCGTCTTTTTGCATCGTTTACCTGAAATATCGGCTCGATTCAATCTAGATCTGCATTTCAATACTTTTAGCAATCATGCCTTGATATCCGTAATTGTTTTAACTATGCCGATCGCTATTCCTCTTGTTGCTCAGGGTATAAACCAGCTAATTGGCAAATTAAATAGCAAACATACGCCACGTAAATTTGTTGAACTGGCATATGGTTACCTACCCCTAGTATTAGCGGGTAACATAGCTCATTATCTTCGCCTGGGATTAAATGAAGGCGGAAGAATACTTCCCGTAACCATGGCAACGTTTGGCTTAAATGGTTCGAGTTTGCCCATTCTGGTGGCACATCCAGCCGTAATTGCTTTTCTTCAGGGTGTATCTCTAATTATTGGCGTACTGCTATCGGTTTTATTAACCCAAAAAATTGCTCGCCAGCAGTTCAAATACCTATTGCCCCAATTTAGCGCGATCACTTTTTTAGCCTTGGGGATGTGGCAAATAATTGTCGGATTTTGATTTTGACTTTGATTTTGACTTTGATTTTGATTGATTCTCCGATCAGAATGCTTAAAGTCTAGATCTAAAAAAAAGAGCGATCGCTATATCTTTCTACTGAAGCATAGCGATCGCTGAATACGGTTAGATCAAATTTAAACTCAAACTAAAATTGTAGTTGAACTCTCCTACCTACTGCCTCCTGCCTACTGCCTACTGCCTTCTAATACTATGTTCCGACCGTTGCGACTGAGCCACCATCAACACGATAATTTGAACCAACCACATAGCTAGACTGCTGAGAACAGAGAAAAGCAATTACGGCTGCTACCTCTTCGACCGTTCCGCGACGACCTAGTTCAATGTGGGGACGCTCCTCTTTTAAAAATGTTGACACTGCCTTTTCAAAGCTAATGTCCATTTCTTCAGAACGTTTGACCATCATGGCATTAGTCATTGGTGACTCAACATAGGCGGGTGAGACAGTATTAACCAATACGCCATCTTTGGTATAGGCTTTAGAAAGATTCTTGGCCAAATTGAGTATGCCTGCTTTCGCTGCACAGTAGGGCATATCGTCAATATAAGGGTTGACCGCATCCTCCGAACCGAGTAAAACTACCCGACCCCAGCCTTTTTGGCGCATGCTTGGAATAAAAGCCTTACAGACGCGAATCGCCCCCATCAGATTAATTTCTAAGGTTTCGTACCAGTCTTCCTCAGTTAAGCCCAAGAAATCCCCCGTTGCGCCAGTGATTCCCGCGCTGTTTACCAGAATATCAACCGAACCATAATGATCTAAAATCTGCTGTTTTGCAGCTTCGACTTCTGCCACTTTAGTCATGTCGGCTACAGCTAACATAACTTCGGTTTGGGGGGATAGCTCCTCTACTGCCTTTTGTAATTTTGACTCAGTTCGACCAAGTAAAGCTAATTTAACACCTTCGACCGCTAATAAATCGGCGGTAGCTTTACCGATACCCGAGCCACCACCAGTAACTACGGCTACCTTATCTTTAATTCCAAAATCCATATTTATTTCTGCAATAAAATTAGCTCGGCAACGCTAAATAACGTCCCTGTCTGATTTTACGTTTAATTCTCGACAATCGATCCAGTTTCTTTCTTTCGATAGTTCAACTGACTATGTAAAGCGATCGCCAATTGAATCGACTATATCCAGCAGATCGACTACAGATAATCCTAAACTAGAGATTGCCGTGGTGACGTAATATGTGCGATCGCCTGACTTATTGTTATTTATATTAAAAATGTTTTTAAAACCTAAACTAAAGCGGTTATTAATCGGCGTATTAAGCCTGGTCTTAATTACTCTAAGTTCTGTTCCTAGCTGGAGTCAGGGAGGTTATAACTATGGCGAGGCGCTGCAAAAATCAATTTTATTTTACGAAGCACAGCAGACAGGAAAACTGCCTGAGTGGAATCGTTTTCCCTGGCGTGGAGATTCGACTCTCAATGACGGTGCGGATGTTGGGGTAGATCTAAGTGGCGGTTGGGTAGATGCAGGAGATAACGTTAAATTCAATTTTCCGTTAGCATTTTCTGTTGTTAACTTAGCCTGGGGCGGAATTGAATACTATGATGCTTATCAGCGATCGAGCCAGCTAGAGCATCTAACTCAAAACATCAAGTGGGCAACTGATTACCTGCTCGCCTCTTTTGCCAACGATCGCCCTGGAGAATATGTCCTTTACGGACAGGTGGGTAATGGCAAGCTAGACCACGCCTGGTGGGGTGCGTTAGAAACAGTGCATTATGAAATGGAGCGACCCGCCTATAAAATTGATACTAGCTGTCCTGGTAGTGACTTAGCTGCGGAAAGCTCTGCTGCCCTAGCTTCTAGCTCAATCTTATTTCGCAAGGCTGGCAGTGTTGAGTATGCTAATTTGCTGCTAGAACAAGCGGAAAAGCTATACGACTTTGCCGATAACTATCGAGGCAAGTATTCTGACTGTCTCCAGGAAGCTAATCCGTTTTATACGTCTCAAAGTGGCTATCAGGATGAGTTAGTTTGGGGCGCAGTTTGGCTACATAAGGCAAAACAGTCTCAGGGAGATAATTCAGGGACATATTTAGCTAAAGCTGAGTTGGAATATGCCAAAATGAGCAAGCCCTATAACTATACCTATCAGTTTGATGATAAAGCCTACGGAAACTATGTTTTACTCGCTCAGGCAACGGGCAAAGCAGAATATCAGCAGCGTGCAGAAGCCTGGCTAGATTATTGGACAATCGGACATCAGGGAGAAAGAATCAAATATACTCCTGGAGGTCTCGCTTTTTTAGTTAAGTGGGCTTCTCTTCCCCTCACGGCAAACACCAGCTTGGTTGCCTTTATTTATAGTGACTGGCTCCAGTCTCAGGGTGAACCAGCTAAAGCACAGCGTTATTTTGACTTCGCTGCTGGTCAAATTGACTATATTTTGGGAGATAATCCCGCCAAACGCAGCTATCAGATCGGCTATGGTCAGAATTCGCCCCAGAATCCTCATCATCGTACAGCGCACGGAAGCTGGTTGAACAATCGCGATGAGCCAGTAGAAACTCGCAATCTTCTCATGGGTGCATTAGTAGGAGGACCCGATTTACAGGACAATTGGCTAGACGATCGCAATGATTGGGTCAGAAATGAAGTAGGAGTGGGTTACAATGCTGCGTTTACAGGCGCTTTAGCCAAAATGTACGCTGAATTTGGCGGTCAACCACTAGCAGAAATCACTTTTCCTGAACCTAGCCAGCCAGAGATCTATTTAGAAAATGAGACGAAAGCAGGGAAACTGGCAACTAAGCTCAAGCTGACGATTAAGAACCAATCTTATTCTCCCGCTAGGGGAATTGAAAATCCGATAGTGCGGGTATTTTATCAGGGGGAATCTCAACCAGAGAGCATTTCTGTGTCTGTTGCTTCCCAAGATTGTCCTGTGAACTCTGTCTCGCAATCAAGCCAGCTTAAAGACAATACCTTCTATACAGAAGTAAGTTGTGAAGGAACAGTAATTTATCCAGGCGGCGCAGAAGATTATCAGAAACAGATGACTATCAAGCTAGCTCGCAAATCTACCAGCAATAGTAGTATATTCAGCAGCTTGAGCAATATGTTTGGTAAACCAATTGAGATTAGTAAAATTTGCCTGCTAGATGGTCAACAGCTAATCTGGGAATCAGATTTTTAGACTGAGATTAAACTGTCTGTAAATCTAAACTTACAGGGGTTTACATGACCAATTGAGACAAACATTAATCGGTACGTTGAGTGACGCGAAGCTAGTCTCAGAGGACTACGTACATGTGGTAAAAGCTTTTATTTAAAGAGAATACCGCTTTACACTTGTCTTAAGTGCGTTGCCCACAATACTTAATGACCTGATTATCTATATTCGCTATGTGATTTAATCAATGGTTCGGACAAAATTAAGCAGCAATAGCTCCGTAGTTAGAGAGATTTGAGTAGTTAGGATGAGATTTAATCAAAGTTGTGTCTAAATCTAACTTGCAAA
>JBCBEA010000100.1:0-9977 GCA_038529195.1 Cyanobacteria bacterium J06600_6 | reverse complement strand
ACATAGGGCTAAGTGGTGTTTAGAGAAAATTGAAATCGTGTCTAATAGCTTATTTAATTTAATCAATCGTCTATTTACCTCAGTGCTGCTGGCGGTTGTTTTATTTGCCTGCCAAAACATGCCTGAAAATAATCAGCTTGAGGGAGTCAAATCGGAATATCAGGCTAACTAAGATTGGGTAACTATTAAGATTGATAGCAATAATCTGGGTGGCTGTCTTTAACAGTTAGTTGCTTAATTTGTATTTGACTAACCATAAATTAAGTTTCTTTCTACCGCTTTTAGTTTCAAGTTAAAGTAGTAGAGATGAGGGCTTAGGCATATGAAAGCAGCAAGAGATATTTTGATCGTCGGCGGTGGCGTAATTGGTTTAGCGATCGCCATTGAACTAAAGCGCCAAGGCGCAAGCGTCACTGTAGTTAGCCAAGATTTTACGCAAGCAGCAGCCCATGCAGCAGCGGGGATGTTAGCACCACTAGCAGAAAAGCTAACCAGTGCTCCGTTACTCGACCTATGTCTGAGATCTCGCTGGCTGTACCCAGAATGGACGCAAAAGCTAGAAGAATTAACGGGAATTGATACTGGTTATCTGCCCTGTGGCATTCTTGCACCTACCTACAGACAACCAGAAAAGATTGCTGAAGCAGACAATGCAGTTTGGCTCGACCGAGCCTCGATTAAGCTATATCAGCCAGGATTGAGCGATCGCGTGGTTGGTGGCTGGTGGTATCCCGAAGATGGACAGGTAGATAACCGTTGTTTGATGCGATCGCTCTTGCAAGCAGCTCGAACTTTAGGAATTGAACTAAAGGAAGGAGTCAGGGTTAAAGCAATCCAGCAGCAGCAGGGACGAGTTAACGGTGTTTTAACCGATATCGGTCAATTATCAGCAGACCAATATGTCTTAGCTGCTGGCTCTTGGTCGAGTCAACTAATACCCCTGCCAGTACGCCCTGTAAAAGGTCAGATGCTGGCGCTAAAAATGCCTCAGAAGCTACATCAACCTCAACCTCTCCAGCGGGTTTTATATGGCGATGGGGTTTATCTCGTACCAAGACAGGATGGCAGGCTAATCGTGGGAGCGACAGTAGAAGAAGTTGACTGGACTCCCTTTAATACCCCCAGAGGTATTCAGACACTTTTAGGTAAAACAACAGAACTATATCCAGCAGCAGCCGACTGGCAAATCGAAGAAATGTGGTGGGGTTTCCGACCAGGGACACCTGATGAGCTACCAATTTTAGGTCGTAGTAACTGCGAAAATCTGTTTTTAGCGACGGGGCATTATCGTAACGGTATTCTGCTTGCGCCCATCACTGCGACTCTAATGGCAGATTTGATTCTAGAAGAAAGATCCGACCCTCTATTAACTGAATTTAGCTATCAGCGTTTTTATCAACCAGCGAACATGACTTTAAGCAATCCCCAACTACCGCTACAGATTAATTCAACTCCTCAAGCACCCTTACCTGCTGCCACCGCACCTTTACTAGACACTTCCTTCGAGTCTCAAAGCGATAAGCTAACTATTGCCGGGCGAACTTTCAACTCCCGCCTGATGACGGGAACAGGTAAATATCCTAGTATGCAGGCAATGCAGGATAGCGTAGCTGCGAGTGGCTGCGAGATTATCACCGTAGCAGTCCGTAGAGTACAGACAAAAGCCCCAGGACATGAAGGATTAGCAGAAGCGATCGACTGGAGTAAAGTCTGGATGTTGCCCAACACCGCAGGCTGTAAAACCGCCGAAGAAGCAGTTCGGGTTGCCCGCCTGGGTAGAGAAATGGCAAAGCTACTGGGACAGGAAGACAATAACTTTATTAAACTGGAGGTAATTCCCGATGCTAAGTATCTGCTGCCGGATCCAATTGGGACGCTAGAAGCAGCAGAAAAGCTGGTTAAAGAAGGATTTGCGGTCTTGCCCTATATTAATGCAGACCCATTGCTGGCAAAGCGTCTTGAAGAAGTAGGCTGTGCAACGGTCATGCCTCTCGGTTCGCCCATCGGTTCGGGGCAGGGAATTAATAATGCTGCCAATATTGCCATCATCATCGAGGAGGCAAATGTTCCTGTGGTGGTAGATGCGGGAATTGGTACTCCTAGCGAAGCTGCTCTAGCGATGGAAATGGGTGCAGATGCGCTGCTGGTTAATAGCGCGATCGCCCTGGCGCAAGATCCCGTAGCTATGGGGCGGGCAATGGGAATGGCTGCGATCGCCGGAAGATTGGCTTATCTATCGGGCAGAATTCCCGTTAAGCAATACGCAACGGCTAGTTCGCCTCTAACTGGGACAATTAACTAACTCGGACAAGATCTTAATTTGATATTTCAATAACTATAAATTTCTCATAACAACATAATGGCGCTACAAACAGTTGAGTCCAGCACTTCAGAAGTTTTACTAGGGAAATCTTTAGAGGAGTTAACTACCTGGGTGCAGTCCCACGGACAGCCAGCCTATCGAGGTAAGCAACTTTATCAGTGGCTCTATCAAAAGGGCGCGCGATCGCTTTTAGATATTTCTGTCTTTCCTAAACAGTGGCGCGAAGAATTAGCCAACTATCCAATCGGGCGATCGACTATTCACTATCGTAGCGTTGCCCCAGACGAAACTCGTAAATACCTGTTGCGCTTAGCCGACGGTTTAATTATTGAGGCAGTTGGCATTCCTACTGCTAAACGTTTAACGGTGTGTGTATCTTCTCAGGTAGGCTGCCCGATGGACTGCGACTTTTGCGCCACAGGCAAAGGCGGTTTCACTCGTAACCTTAAGGCACATGAAATTGTCGATCAGGTCTTGACGGTACAGTCAGACTTTGGACAGCGAGTAAGTAACGTTGTCTTTATGGGCATGGGAGAGCCGATGGCAAATATCAATCAGGTTGTGCCTGCGGTAAAATCTCTCAATCGCGATATTGGTATTGGTGCGCGATCGCTAACCGTTTCGACAGTCGGCATTCCTGGCAGAATTCAACAGCTAGCTCAACACAAACTACAGATCGTTTTAGCCGTAAGTCTTCACGCTTCTAATCAGTCTCTACGCCAACAGCTAATTCCTAGTGCTAGCAAATTTCCCCTAAACAATCTCTTAAATGAGTGCCGTGATTATGTTCAGGTTACTGGTAGAAGAGTCACTTTTGAATATGTTCTCCTGGCAGGAGTTAACGATCTGTCAGAGAATGCCAAAGAACTAGTGCAGTGTCTCAAAGGTTTTCAGACCCACGTCAATTTGATCCCCTATAATCCAATTTCTGAGGTTGATTATCAAAGACCAAACAATCATCGAATTCGAGAATTTTCTAACATCTTAGAAGCAGGAGGAATTGCTACCAGCGTCCGTTATTCACGAGGTTTAGAAGCAGACGCAGCCTGTGGACAGCTGAGAGCCTCCAAGGTCTAAGCCTAATCAAATATCCCCAAAAATGAACAGTATTTTTTCTTAGGATTTAACAATCTAATTCAGTGATTTAATCTTACTGAGGAGATTACTTTGCTATACGTAGCCCAAACCTATGCAAGTTGAATGGCAAACGACTAAAAATTACGAAGATATTATTTATCAAAAGTGGCAGGGAATTGCCAAAATAACCATAAATCGCCCTCAAAAGCGCAACGCATTTCGCCCAAAAACTGTATTTGAAATGTACGATGCCTTTGTTGATGCCCGCGAAGATCATAAAGTAGGCGTAATTTTACTCACAGGTGCAGGTCCTCATACAGACGGCAAATATGCTTTTTGTGCAGGGGGAGATCAGAGTATCCGGGGTAAGGCAGGATATGTTGATGACGATGGTACACCGCGACTCAATGTTTTGGATCTACAGCGTTTGATTCGCTCAATGCCAAAAGTAACTATTGCTCTAGTTGCAGGCTATGCGATCGGTGGTGGTCATGTACTGCATGTGTTGTGCGATCTGACGATCTCTGCGGATAATGCTGTTTTTGGGCAAACGGGTCCGAAAGTAGGCAGTTTTGACGGGGGATTTGGCTCTAGCTATTTAGCCAGAATTGTCGGTCAAAAAAAAGCTAGAGAAATTTGGTTTCTTTGTCGCCAATATACTGCGGAAGAGGCGGAAAAAATGGGTCTGGTTAACTGCGTTGTGCCGATCGAGCAGCTAGAAACGGAAGGGATTAAGTGGGCGCAGGAGATTTTAACCAAAAGTCCAATCGCGATTAGATGTCTTAAGGCAGCCTTTAATGCTGATTGCGATGGTCAGGCGGGAATTCAGGAGTTGGCAGGTAATGCCACAATGCTTTACTACATGACAGAGGAGGGAGCCGAAGGTAAGCAGGCGTTTTTAGAGAAACGAGATCCTGATTTTCAGCAATATCCCTGGCTACCGTAGGTATCGGCTAGAAGCAGAGGGTAGAAGCTCTGCACCCCATTTCTGGTTTGCTTGCTTTTTGCCTGATTTCTGTTGGAAATGGCTGTCGTTAAATAGTCAGTTTTTAAAACGTAAAAAAGGCACTTCTTACATTCAAGGAGTGCCTAAAACTTGGAAAATATTAAACTTGATTTTATTAGTGTAAACTGCTTAATTTGTTAGCCACTCAAATGTGTAGACCGGTATCAATCAACAGATTTTCCCTGATAGCAAATAATTATTCTCGTTTCGGCGCCAACATTTGAGGACAGTTTCCTTGAAGGTCAGTACTCGAAAAGGGTTCGACTGCTGTGTTAGTTGAAGTCAAAGAGACTGATGTTTCCAACTGTAGAATATTTTCTAGCTTCTCTAAAGTTGTCTCAAAAGGAGAAGTTGCAAAACTGCAAGCTTTCCAACTACTTTCAACGGGAACGCCCAATAGTTGGCAAGAACCGCCCCTGCGACCCTCTGGCTCATAATAGCGACAGTAGCGACAGGCAGAAGTTGAAAAATTAAGTTTTTTCATTGGATTTCATTGGCTCGATTTTTATTCAATTCCGCTATCCTTATTCTGCTTTGTCTTCACAATGTAGCTAACTCAAGGCAAACTATTATCTAGCCTAGGTTAGAGTGATCCCCAGATAGTATTTTGATTTTATATTGTCTTTATAATTGAGTAATGAATAGATATAAAGTTACCTAAAAAAAGTAGCAAAAAATACTTTTTTCTCAGTATTATCTATGAGCTGCGGGCAAAAAACCTATAGGGATCATTAACAACAAACTTAATTACCTTTAGATTATTTTTTTATTTGGGTTCTGGAAAGGTTGGTGGGCGATATTCTTTGTTCCACTGTTGGGCAACACAATGATGGCAAAAACCCCATCTTGCTAGTTCTTTATTTGAGGCGATCGCCTGGCATTTTGGGCAAAAGCTTGTCGATGCAGATGCAGTTCGTTCTTCTGTGCTTTTGAGCCACCTTAGAGCAGCATTTTTAGCCCTGTTTTGAGCAGACATATCAATAGATTCTATTTTGTCTGTTTTGCGCCTCTCAGGCAATTCTAGTGAATCAGATATGTTGGTCTTAATTTGGTTTCTGAGAGAAGTTAATTTTTGAAGCTCAGATTTTATGACATCAGCTCGTGTAGTTTGGCGATCGCTTTTTTCTTGGAAATCAGCAATTGTAAATAAGGGTGGCTGAGTTTGAAGCTCGTAGGTTTTTTGATGCCACTGAGAAGAGGAAAAACGGATATCTTCAATCCTGAGGGTCAGATGCTGGTTTATTCTCTTGAGCAGAGCATATCTTTGAAACGAGAGTTCCTGCGCTCTGGCTGCACTATTGGTGGCAACGTAAAGGATTTGGCGGTTGATATGAAGAGGACGAGTATGCTGAGCAGTATGGCGATCAACAGTCTGTTCCCAACATTTTAGTAACTGGCGATACTGGCGAAATTTTTCCCAACCTGGCTGGGTTTCTAGCTGTTTTAGGACTTGTTCGACAGAGTTTAAGCGCACTGGGAGTTAGGGATTATGTGATTCAAAGATGATCAGATTCAGCGATCGCTACCTAAAGCTATTTAGAGACAATTCCCGACCACTGGACTTTCTTTTCTCCTGTACGACGGTAGGAAAAGAAATAATTGCTGTCTTTAAAAGTACAGTAGGGTGCGATCGCAATTTGCTGGGGATCTATGCCCAATTGCTCTAGCTGGATGTGATTGACCCTGGGTACATCTAGGCGAACTTTTCCCGGGGCATTATCAGGCAAGATGGGTGAATTAGGTAGCTCACTAAGTTTGTTTAACAGTCTTTCTGGCTCTATTGCAGAATCAGCAACGATGCTACGACCAACCTCGATCGCCACGTGTTCGTCTACCTGGTACATTTTGCCTGAGATCGCTGGTCCAATTGCAATTCTCAAATCTGCTTTTTGGCTGCCAAATTCAATAAACTTGATGATCGCTTGAGAGACAATTTTTTGTGCTGTTCCCCGCCAACCTGCGTGAATCGCACAGACTCGCCCTGTGGTCAAATCCCCGACTATAACTGGCGTGCAGTCAGCGCTAGCAGCCCAAACTGATTGATTAGGACTATTGCTAATTACTCCATCGGCTTCTGCTAGCTTATTCATATTGTCCGATTCGTTTAATTTGGCTGTTATGGCTTCGGGAGATAGTACTAAATTACCATGCACCTGCTTAACTCGAAATGCCTTCGTCTGAGACTGCAAAATTGAGGTGAGATCCTCAGGAGTTTGAGGATAAGATAGCTGAGAAAAAAAGCCATGCTGCCAATGAGCGAGTAAGTCGCAGGTCAAGTAAGAATATCCTGGTCTAGTTTGCCAATGCCAAAGCTGATTCACGATCGCTAAAAATAATAAATAAGTTTATAACCCTTGTTCGTCCCAAAAATTTAAGGACTAGAGAGAATTGAGAAGCGCACCCATTGATAAGGGCATTTCTCTAGTTTCTACTCTAATCCTTATTTAAGAAAACTTTCTCTGCTCAAAACAATTCTGAGTCAGGATCTAATCGATAGACTGTAACTAAAAACAGTTAATAACTAATCTGAAACGTCTGCTACATAAAGCTTGGTGTCTGGATTATACTTCCAAGCTATTCCTTCAGGATCCTTGCTCATGCTCCAAATAGGAAAATCGGGGTCAGATTTGCGTCTGCCAACGGTACTAGAATTAAGGTCGAGGCGTTTGGCTAGTTCAGCTTGAATTAATGATTGACCAGCATCAATGGAGTCACGGTCACTAATATTTGAACTAATCTCGGACTCTGGATTAACTGTAGTTGTTTGGGGCGATTCTTCTTTGGTAATCAGAGCAACGGAAGATGATTCTGAGTCTGTAGCGGGACCTTCAGCGTCTTGTTCTTGTTTAGCGAGTTGAGCAATACCTCTTACAGATAGTTTGCTGCTGTCTCTTGCTGCTAATTGATATGAATTTACTGCTGCCTCTGGCTCGCTGTCGTCTAAAATACTGCCCAAGGCGCTAGCGGTGGGGAAGTAATAAACGACTCCTCGGTCTAATACTTTTTGAGGCTGTGTACCATATTCATCACTTTTGCGAGCGAGAAATACTTTCGCAGCATTAGCGGTCAGGTTAGCTTTAACGGATAGGTCTACGGGAGTTATGTGTCCTCTATTTTCCTTGATCAGCTGGTTAAAATAAGGATTTATTTCCTCACACCATTTGCGCCATCTAGAATCTTGCCAGAATTTGAAGGCTACAACCATTGCTGCAATTAAGAGCAAAAATGGCCATAACGCATACAAAACTACAAAACCAAAAGCCAAGGGAATGAGTAGAACTAAAGCTCCAGCAGAACCATTATCTAGTACTTTGACAGTCATAGTTGTGGTTGCAATTGCTAAAATTTACTTGTTGCAAGACGAACTTGCATGAAATTGTCTTTATGCAATACTAAGGCAAATTACGCTGTAGCGCACGTAAATAGAGGAAAAAAGTTGTTTCGGCTGCTTTAAGATGCAACGGCTGCAACGGAAATCCCCATTTTCTGCAACATTGTCTTGCGCCCTGCAATTGCCAAAGAATCATCCAGGGGAGAAAGATTGATATCTGCTTCATACTTTTGTTGCAGAGCTTTCATAATCAGCCAGTCCGCAACAAAGTGATTTTTAGGTAGCAACGGTCCATGAGAATAGGTGGCGATCGCATTTTGATAAAAAGCCCCTGCGGTTTGATCTTCGCCGTTGTTGCCATAGCCTTTAATAACCTTGCCTAAAGGCTGAACATTTTGTAGATAAGTTCTGCCCCCATGATTCTCAAAGCCAATGACGATCGGTTTTTCGCCAATCATAGCTTCTAATTCTGCTGCAATAGGAGAGGCGGTAATTTCAAATGCCAGGTTGCCGATACAGCGTTGCGCTTCTATACCTGGGTGCTGACTCACCATGTCTAATAAACCCAGTCCTTCAATTCTTTTTCCCTCACCAGGCTCGTAGTAATGACCTAAAAGCTGCGGTGAACCACAGGTAAATACTCCTGGCGTACCATTATCTAATTTCGCTTTTAAAGCATCGGCTTTACTTCCCTGCAAATCGCGCATGACAATTTCCTGCTGACGATCTTGCGCTCCCCCACCGACAATGATGTCAACTCGTTCAAATTCAGCTACATTGCTTTCGCGTTTAAGGGGTACAATTTCCACCTCAATATCTCGCCACTGACAGCGACGTTGCAAACAAATGACGTTACCGCGATCGCCATAGGTACTCATGAGAGTTGGATAGAGCCAGCCAATTACAATTTTCATTTTGGATATATGTTAAAAATGAGCAACAAACCCCGTTTGAGGGTAACGACATCAGAAGGAAGCTTTGTACCGAATCAACCAATTGTCAATTATCAATTGTGCATTGTCCATTGATAAAGGTTTTGAAGAAAGTGTTAAAAATAGTTACACTAATTGTGAACTAGGCAAAAAAGCATGGCTAGGTTTACCAGATCTCCACTATTATCTTGTCAACAAGTTGAGTTATTAAAGTTTATTGAGTATGAGCGTTACCCCAACTGTTACCAAGGAAAAAGCTGGACAAACTATTAGGCAGCATTATCCCAACTACAAAATTATCGTTTTAAATGACGACCACAACACATTTCCTCACGTTATTGAGTGTTTGTTGAAATACATCCCAGGGATGAACGGCGATCGCGCCAGAGAATTGACCGACCAAATCCACCACGAAGGTCAGGCAATAGTTTGGGTTGGACCCCAAGAACAGGCAGAACTCTATCATCAGCAGCTACATCGTGCAGGTTTAACTATGGCACCCTTAGAAAAAGCTTAAGTTATTCAGCAGTAAAACATTTACCATTAAAGACAGTAAATATCGCAGGTCGAGTAATTATGTCTGGTGATGGTCGGTTAGTCTGGAATCACTCAACTCATCTTGATGGCTTGATTCCGATCTTAGAAAAGCTGGTGAAGTGCGAAGGAGTGACCACAGTTACCCCTGGCAGAATCAAAAAAACCAGAAGCCATATCCCCAAGATCAAACTGCGGGTATCTGTTCCTATTCGTGGCGGCTATAAAGTAATTGCTCGTCAAGGAAAAACTGTCCAGGAAGTATTTGTGCTGAGTACCCTCGAACAGTCAGAATTAGAGCAGGCGATCGCCAATCTGCTGTAGTCATGAAATATCTTTAGTTCTTGAATTTGCTTGACCCTAGGTTAAATATTGCCGAATTAGATATCCTAATCGATAACGATACACTGCAATTATTTAACTAATCGATGCCTAACTTTTATTTTGATGCGGAAAGCGATCGCAAATCTTTTGAGCTTCCAGGGGCAAGACCTCACTACAACCCAGATCGCCCTGGACAGGTAGCTCATATTCTTCTCGACCTGGTTTTAGATATTCCCCAGCAGAGTTTTAAGGGTACTTGTACAACAACAATTATTCCCGTGCGATCGGGGATTGATCGCCTGACGATGGATGCGGTGGATTTAGAGATCGAATCGGTTTTGGTGGGTGGAATCAGTCAAGAGTTTGATTATGATGGCGAGCAAATTGAGATTAGTTTACAGTCCCCTGCAACTACGGACGCGATCGAGGTAGAGATTGCCTATTCGGTAG
>JBCBEA010000099.1:0-10017 GCA_038529195.1 Cyanobacteria bacterium J06600_6 | reverse complement strand
AAGCCATAACGCGCCCTGGCTGTAGCTAAATCTAGTATCGTAGCTGCAATTAAAACTCGTTCTAAATCTTCTTGGACTTCCGCAACCTTTTCGGATAATCCTCTGAGAATTATTTCCTCTTCTCGCTTCTCCTGCTTTTCTTTTTGTCTTAACTGATTGCCCAGGTGAATAATGACGTTTGGCTCAATGTAGTAAGTTGAACCCGTACCCGAAACATCATGAACGATACCCTTAATTGTCTCTTTGCTCGCAGGCTTGACGGGTAGCACAAAGCGATCGCCCCTTTGAGTAATTACCGCCTCCTGGATCGCCGTAGGGTTACGCTGCATAATGCCTTGCAGTACTTTGTAAATCCGACTCCGCAGATTTTTTACCTCGCTGCGAATACCTGCTAACTTGGGATTGGCGCGATCGGTTACTTCTCCGCGATCGTCAATGCAGTGATGAATTTCCTTTTCGATTTCAGGATAGGTACGAATATCCTCTACTAACTGAGAGAGGGTAACTAACTCCTCGCTTTTGGCATCAATTAGACGACGCAAATAGCGCATTCCTGATAAGGTAGTAGCTATGTCCAGAAGCTCTTGAGCTAATAAAACTCCGCCAATACCCGATCGCTCTAAAGCTGCGCCAACATCTTTAATACCCTTAAAACCCCAGCCCGAATCCAATTCTTGTTCGAGGTTATAAATCTCTTTAGTTTGCGCCAGTAGGTTTTCACTCTCCGCCTGAGTAGTCGGCAACCTTAGCTGACGCGCTGCCACTACACCTAACTTAGTTGCTGCGAAGGTAGATAAATTTTGGCACACTCGTTGCCATTCCAGTAAGTCTAAAGTTTCGGTGGTAATCACAGTCGCTCTATATCGCTTCTATATCTAATTATTGTCTGATTTAAACAAAATATGTCAGGAAGTTACGCTATATTAAGAATACTTGACAGTAGTAAACCCCGCAACAAGGAGATAACCAAAAAATGGAAGAGAAAGAAGGAAAAATTGGCTTCACCAACTACGCAGAAATCTGGAACGGTCGCCTAGCAATGATTGGCTTTGTTACCGCAATTATAGTCGAAATGAACACAGGACACGGAGTTCTCAAGCAGCTTGGCTTATTGCAGTTTTTGAATTAGTTGATTAGGGATTAGGGACTGGGGACTGGGAATTAGGGACTGGGAATAAAATTTCATGGTCAAAATACTTCGAGTTGTTTTATGCCACTAATCCACTATTTCTTAAAATATTGCTTTAATTGCGATCAAAAAACTCGAATAGTCATCGATAATTATAATCAAATCGGTGGCTATTTTTATTTGGAGAATTGGGGATTGGGGATTGGGGATTGTGGACTGGGGACTGGGGACTGGGGATTAAGAATAAGGATATAAAAGACTCATTTCTAGTTTTTAATATTTAATATGTTGGTTTCCATATTCTTTTTTACCTTGTTGCTGAGATCTAACAAAGCGACAATAGCCGTTCAAATTCTTTTCGACTTTTTCCTTAAGTTGACGTACCCAATTTAATTGTTCGCCACTACAATAGCCTAGGTTTTCGGCAATAATAAAAGCACTTAAGGTTTCGGATAGAGAGCCACGAGCAATATAGAGAAAACGCAAGCGTTCTAAGTAGTGATAGCGTCCATAGCCTTCACTAATATTGAGCAAAATACTACAGGAAGCCCGACGAATTTGATCGCTCAAATTATAGCGTTCATAGCTAGGAAGACTGTCGGCTAATTTGTATGATGCCTTTAATAGCTTTAAGCTATCTTGGTAAAATTCCAAACTCTCAAAACCTTTATCTTCAGTCATAACTATAGTCGTTTTGATTAACTTTTGAGTCTTCTAGTTATTGTGTTCGCGGGACTGGAGAATAGAGATTGTGGGTTGGGGACATTTTATTTACATAATTCTTATTTAAAACAGCTACAGCGGGTTTCAGATCCATTTAGTACAAAAACTAAATTACAGTAAAACCTTTAAATCCCCAGTCCTTAGTTCCTAGTCCCCAATCCCTAATAACTATATAAACGTCCTAGAAAGAAATGCAAACCGCTATATATTTCAATCCCTCGTCCCTAATTACTAATCACCAGTCCCTAGTCCCTAATCCCTAGTACCCAATCTCCTCGTAGGGCAACAGTAACGTCGCTTCAATCCCTTGCCTCACTTCTGGACTGACAAAGCAATCGTGATGCAGACATTGGGTTAATAGCTGGTTGGCAAAATAATACTGTTCTAACAGGGATTTTTTCTCTTCGCTAAATTGCCAGTCGTGTCCAATATCTTGATGTTGAATCATTGCTTGTCTAAAGTCATGTGACCAAGCTTCGCCGTTAGCTTTCCACCAAGCTACAAATTTTTCAAAGTCAGTATTTTTTTCATCTGGTAATCTGCGCTTAAGTTCTAACAATGCTACATACAGTTGAGGAGCTTTTTTTTCTGCTAATTCTAGGTTGAGTTTGAGGTGGGGGTTTCGGTAAAGTTCAAGATCCAGGTCAAGGTCGAGGTTTCGATAGAGTTCGAGGTCAAGGTTGAGTTTTTGGTAGAGTTCGAGGTTGAGATTTCGGTAAAGATAGAGTTCGAGATTGAGATTTCGGTAAAGATAGAGTCCGAGATTAAATTCTAGATCTAAGCCCAGATAGAAAATTCTCGCTAGAGTTAATTTGTTCTCTGTATAAAAGCGATAATTTGCTTCAATTGTTTCTCTATCTTCTGGTGACAGGTCAAGATTAGCTTTTTCAGTCTTACGCTTGAGCCACTTTAGGCATGACTGCAAGTCTTTATCTGATGCTAGTAAGTTATCAATCTTTTCCTTCATTAGCAAAACTAGTCTTTCCGCATTGGCAGACATCGAGACTGCCAACAAAAATACTTCACGCCAGCGTTTATCAAATAGGTGACTGACTAACTCTTGCAACGCCTCGTCAGTTGAATGACGCACGAGAATGATTTCTCTAGCGGTAAAATATTCCTGAAAAGTAAGATGAGAAAAGGAATAAATGTTTTTTGCTCTGGCGGTTAATAAACCATGTTGCGCTTCGATATTTCTTAAAACAACGCCACTATCTCCCTGTAATGCTTCATCATCTAGATTTGCCCCTGGTAGATTACGGATATATTCGCTGATATATCTTTTTGCCAAATCGGTTTTAAAGAAATAGTCTCCTGGAGCGAAGGTTTTCCAGGCTATCTCGCTGAGCAAATCTTCTTTTTTAGCGATGGAAAGGGTTTTATAAACTCTATCTCGCTGGATACCCCTAGTGGAGTCCCATTTACGCAGCAAAGCATTAATTCCCTCTTCGTATAACTCCTTACGGTTGGCGGGAAAATCGCCTAATTCCTCAAAGGAAACGCAGAGCAGGGTTAATAACAGAGGATTGGAAACCAGTTCTTTAATCGGTTCTTCTTCTTCTAAACGAGCCAAGAATTTTTCGGGCTTGAAAAGCTTGCCTCTAAACCAGTTGCGAGCAAAATTGCTAATTTGATGCCAATCGAAATCAGCAATTTCCACCTCAGTAAACTTCTCAAAAGTATATTCCCGCGCAGCAATACGACAGGTAATCACATATTGATTATAGGGATACTTGTTGGTTAAAATCTCAATTTCTCTAATTACTCGTTTGCTATCGGCTTCGAGTACTTCATCTAAACCATCTAGCAAAATCAAAGCCTGTTTGCAGTCAAGTAAATACTCAAGATGCTGCCGATCTTCAATTTTCAAATAACTGCCAAGATAATCTAGCAACTTTGGTTGACCGTCGGCTTCGGCAAAATCCTTGAGGGTAATAAACCACGGTACTAAGTCACCCTGAAACTTATCCTCATTACACTGAATTGCTAGATACTTGAGAAAAGTGGTTTTCCCTGCCCCTGGCTTACCTAAGATAATTAACCTATTGTATTTTTTTACTGCATTTTCGCCATCGATTTTCTCCTCTGTAACTTTACCCAGATTAAACCGTTCAAAATCTTCTGAATTGCAATTTTGAAATAAGCTAGCAATCTTTTTGCGTCTACGTCCGCTAATTTTCTCTAAAATATTAACTTGGGTGTAAATCTTGCCTAACCCGATAGGCTGAGACATATCAAAAATTCGCATCGTGCCACAGCGATTTACAATATCTGCCTTGACCTGTTTTCGCAATTGATTTACGAGAATATTAATATTTTCTTCTGTTTTAAGTTTTTTTGGGGAATTTAAAAGGCTTTGATCTGTGTTTTGAGATGCTTTTCGGGAATCTTCTTTGGACTCTGTTGGCGATTGAATTTCACTTACTTTCTGCCAATCTAACTGTAGGAATTCGCATAGACGAATGAATATATCTATAGTTACGGGCTTGCCATTTAGAAAATTTGAGATTGATGAGCGAGATATACCCAATTCAGAGGATATCTGTGATTGAGTTAATGCTAATTTTGCAAAAGATTTCGTCGCCTTCAATATCCCTTCTTTAGTCAGTTTTTTGGAACGTCTTGGCATATGACTTAATTTATTATCACAATACTATTTTAGAAAATTTAAAAGCAAAGACCATCATAAACACACATAGATTATCCCAGCAACAGTACAAACATTGTAAGTTCAATGTAGATTAAGATATACTAAACTCAATAAAATCATATGCAGTCATACAAGATCATACAAAATCAGTATTCAATCAATTACAACAAGCAAATGTAATCTCTCAGAAATTTATTCCTTTAACTAAGTAAGCGTCATGCACCAAATTAACTGGCTAGGCTTTATTGTTTTACTAATAGCAACCAAATCGGCAGAAATAATTGTAGATTTATTGCTTACCAAATTTTGGCAATGGATCTTGAGTGACGAAAGATTATATGAACTAATTACTACGCTAAAACTTCGGATTCTAATTATATATTTGCAAAAACTACTAAGCAATTATTTGCCAGATACGCTGCCGCAAAACAATGAACAGCAAGAAGATGAAAATGATCTGTGATATCTTGCCAGTCCAATCAGACTAATTGCGATCGCCTGTTGATTTAAGCTCAAAGAAATAGCAGCATTTTTCGCCTTCTCTTGGTATTCTGCCTTTAGCTGAAGCGATCGCTGTGTCATAATTCAATGCAACTACTTTTCATTATTGTAGCGACTTCGTAAATCATCATAAATCACACACAAATCATCACTAGTTACACATAGCTATAACCCTTGGGATACATGAATTAGACAATTATGTAAGAGTCGAATTCTACAAAGACTCATGGAACATATATTACTGGTGATACTTTCTATTTTATTCGCTTGGGCGATCGGTCGGATTGCCGATGGGATCCTCGATCTAATTATTAAATGGTTGAAACGGAGATTTTAGAAAGATGTCGATTAATGGCAGATCGAACGCTCTAGATCTGCCTCGATATATTAGATAGCTCTTTTGTTCTTAATTGATGCGGGCGATCGCTTTTTGATGCAGTTGCTTTATTCCGATTCAATTGTTTATTTCGTTAATAAAGTCTTGCTTGAGTACTCTCGGATTACCATTTAAGGCTTGAGCAATATATTTCGTGAGTAGCTTATCCTCAATCTGAGGCAAATTATAGCTTGCTTGCTGCTGTTGATAGATTCCATCAACTAAAGCGTAAATTTCTAATTGATTATTAATCCAAAACCAAACTTCTCTAACTCCAAGTAGCTGATACTTCGTTAAATCGTTAGTACTGCCACTGCTAAACACAACCTCCACTGCCAAATCGGGAGTTTGCTTGAGATTTTGGAAACAAAAGCTAGTATCAGGCTCTTTCCCTACCTGCTTCTGTTTATTTTTATAGGTGGTCGAACCCGTGGGATAGTAATCTAAATCAAAAGCATCACAGTAAGTAACTATCAGCAAAAAGATAAAATCTTTGATCACTTCATGATTTTGACTCGGAGACATTAAAGTAATTACCCCATTGAGAAAAGATGTTCGATAGCCTGTATATTCAGCGGTGATAAACTTTTCGTAATCTTCCCAAGTCATCCCTGAAAAGCTCAAAGTCCGATCTTGTTTGAGAAGATGTTCCCTATTGATGGGTAAGTGATCGCCAGTTAGCATAATTCAGAAATAATGCGGCAAGATTGTTTGTTTATTTTAAAACCTCTAGATATTTTTTTAGAAAGTAAGAGGTTGAAATGCGATCGCTTAGTTATGAATCCAAGTTTTTGTCCAACCTGCACCACCGATTTCTAAACCAGCCTGGGTAGCTGTGGCGGAGATAATGGTTTTATCTTTCTCTTTTAAAACTAAACTTAATTTACCTTTCGTCGTATCGCGACAGTTAAACACTAAACCGTCGGCGGTGGGAGTACGCACATATGTCCCTGGTAGATCTGTTTCACCTACGAGAGTTACTTTATACTGAGCCGATTTGCCGATTAGCTGCCATTTTCCCCAGGGTTCGATTTGCCATATAACCTCAGAATTCCACGGTGCAAATTCATAAAATTTTCCCTGATAATGAATACCAATCAAAGCCACCTCTTCATCCCACCAGAGTACCTGTCGGATGCCTCCCCCTGCGGTGATTGCTAAGTCGTTTATATCGCTGAAACTGTTGCAGTTAAGCCAAAACCACTTTTGCGGAAAAGAGCTACCCCAGTTTTTCTCGCTATAGGCGGGTGCGTCGGTAAACTGATATTTTTCTCCGTGCCATTCAATCCAACCAGTAGCTAAACCATGCGCCATGGTAATTTGCCATCCAGGTTCAAAAATTGGCAAAGATGATAACAAGCCTGCGGATGACTGTTGAGGTTGCTTCGCATTACCCCAGCCGTAAACTGGTTTGATTTGATATGACCAGCGACAGTATTCGTTGCGCACAGGATCGTAGATGCAGCCTTGATTGAGATTAGCCGTCGCCTGATACCCTTCGGCGATCGCCGTCGCAAATTCCTTAGATGGCAGAAGCTGTGGTTGAAGTTTAAGATCGGTTTTATGCCAGTGTCCAAATGTTGGTCGATCGCGATCGGCAAAAAACTGCTCTACCTGAGGGAAAACCCTATATTGATACACCTCATCAATGCCCAAGATCTGTACTGCACCACCGCTATTAGCCTGATTGCCACCTGGATCTTGAATCGAATACATAAAGGCAAAAGTTTGGGCGATCGTCGGTAACGTTAGACGATAATACCAACCTTCAAAATAATTTGGTGTCTGCTGATTCCAGTGATAGCCACTATGGGGGGTTGTTAGATCTGGCTGTGGGGAACAACACAGTTTAGTCATATTAGTTAGACTTATAATAATTCTTATAGTTAGGATGTTTTTGGCGATCGCCCTAGCTAATTTATAAGTATAGACAGATAAAAAATTTAGTTAGTTTATTTAATTATTAATTAACTGGGTCGCAATTTGCCGATCATCGTCTCTAAAAGCCCGTCTGTAAATAATTTAAATTATTTACTTTGTACATTTTATTCATTTAATCACTGCCTAAGTTAGCAATGTTAGAAAGGGAAGAAGGGTTGGAACAATCTCAGGTAAACCCTGAAGCGAAATTAGAGCCTGCCTTAAAGGATATTTATTGCGTTAGTGGTTTGGGTGCAGATGAGCGAGTATTTCAGAAGCTCAAATTTGAAGGCTATCGACCGATACATATTAAGTGGATTGAGCCAGAAAAAAAGGAAAATATTAGTGAGTACACGAAACGTTTAGCTAGCCAAATAACGGCAGAGAAGCCAATTTTAATCGGTTTATCTTTTGGTGGAATTATTGCCGTCGAGATTGCAAAAAATATGGCGACTGAAAAAGTAATTTTGATCTCTAGTACTAAAAATCAGCAAGAAGTTCCCTTCTATTTTCAAATATTTCGCTGGCTGCCAGTCTACCTACTCATTCCTGCTAAATTTATGCTTTGGGTTGGACAAATATTTGCTGCCTGGTTTTTTAGCTTAGAATCTGTTGACGAGCGCCAATTATTGAAAGCAATTCTATTCGATACCGATGCTAACTTTATGAAATGGGCAATACACCAGGTCGTTACCTGGAAAAATGAGCTAATTCCTGAAAATACCTTTCATATTCATGGTGAAAGCGATCGCATTTTTCCCTATCAGTTTGTTCGTGAAGATTTTAATGTTAAACAAGGCGGGCATTTTATGATTATGAATCAGGCTGAATATATTTCTAATCTACTTCAGAAAATCATCGATTTAAAAACAGAATCCAAGCTAGTTAATTAGTTTCTAGATGTGATTTACGCACCTGAAAATAGTTATTGCGATCGCAGCTAAGCTCAGACATCAAGTTTAGGATACTGCTAATCCTAATACTTTTATTGATTTTCAATATGAATAAGACCTCTTCTTTAGCCACACTAAGCTTCATTGCTATTGGCATAGTAGGTGCATTATTTCCGTCCCTCGCTCAAGCACGAGAAATAGACTGTGTAAATTACTGGGTTAATACAGAAACTAGGCTTGCTCAATGTTTTGATAGCCAGCTAGATTTGATTGCTGTTCCCTCGAACTATTTTAATAATACGACCGCCACGACTAATAATTCTCCGACATCAGTACGTCGTCGCGCGACGGATAGACAAGAAATGGTCATGCCCGACTTAATTGGTTTAGAAATTGATGCAGCAGAAGATTACCTGTTGGGTTTGGGTGTAACCATCGGCTCAGAAGAAGTATATGCTCAAAACAACAAAGTGGCGGGGGAAATAACCCAGCAAAGTCCCCCGCCTGGAACGGAACTAACTAAAGGTCAAGCTGTTTTTTTAGAGTACATGGGTGCAGCTGTTAATTTGCAACAGATGCTGTAGATCTGAGTTCGAGCATGAGATTAGACTCCGCGCGATCAATCGAATTAGTTAAAAACTGTCAAATTATTGAATACCATCCTTGTCGTCAAGTCCGACAGGGATTTTTTGTGGGTAGTCCGGTCTTCAATCTAGGCTGGGTGGAAAATAAGTTTAGTAAAGTTTCTCATCAGACATCAGCTGAAGATATAAGTAATTAGTAAGACGAGATTGTACCTGACACTCGTTCTCACTCAGCACAATTAAGAGAGTATCTTATGTCTTTAATTAGCTTCAATGAACAGGATTTAACTGTAGGCACAATTATTACCAGTCAGTATGCAGAAGTGGAATTTTCTACTAGCTCTGAGTTTGGCTTGATGTTGTTTGATACGAATAACGTTTCGGGAGAAGATTTTGATCTATCGGCGACTGATTTAGGCAATGTTCTGATCATTTCTGAAGATGGAGATACTAGCGATCCTGATGATAATGCAGCAGGCGGGACGATTAGTCTAGAGTTTGCTCAACCTGCTACAGTCAATAGTCTAGGACTATTGGATATGGATCTACCAGGCGGTTCAATTGTCTTGTATGACGAAAGCGATCGCGCAATTGAGACAGTAGAAATTGAAGACCTGGGCTACAACAGTTTTCAAGAACTTGATTTGAATTTCGATAATGTTGCTCGTCTGGATTTAAATTTAGCTGGTAGTGGTGCACTGACGGGGATTGATTTTGATTTAGAGCAGACTAACAGTTTTAGCAAAATCTACGCCTTTGGCGATAGTTTAGTCGATACGGGCAATCTTTTTAACGCTACTGCGGCGATCGCTAATTCTTCAGCAGATTTGGGTCTGATTGCCATTCCTCCCAGTCCTCTCTTCTTTGAAGGGCGCTTTTCTAACGGTCAAATTTGGCTCGATAATCTTGCCGAAGCATTTGACATCGATCTGACTCCTGCTACTGAACTGTCAACTATTGCCCCTGGTTCGGATATTCTCAGTCCAGTTACCATCATTGACGGTACGCCTAGAGTTAGCCCTTTTTTCAACGGCAGTACTACGACTCAAAGCGTTAACTTTGGCTATGGTCTGGCAACGACAGGCGCTAACGGTACAGGAGAACTTGGTAGCTTAGTTCCAGGCATGGAGCAGCAGGTTGATGCTTTTATTGCCGATCATCAACAGGCATTGGTGACAAGTTAAGGCGGTATATTGTTTGTCAAGCGGGGAACGGAGACAAGTCCAGAGAAGGTTTAGCTC
>JBCBEA010000098.1:0-10046 GCA_038529195.1 Cyanobacteria bacterium J06600_6 | reverse complement strand
ATAAAGCCGATAACTTAGAAACTGCCATTGCTTGTTACAAACGAGCCTTAATCATTCATACTCAGCAAGACTTTCCTATTGAATGTCTAGGTACTGCTAGTAATTTAGGTAGTCTCTATTTTAAGTGTGCTAACTGGCAATTAGCTATTGAAGCTTATAATACCGCCATCGAAGCGGTAGAACAAAGCCGTGCATGGGCGAGTAACGATCGCAACAAACAAGAAATTATCTCTAACGCTATTGAAGTTTACCTAAACATCGTTCAAGCCTGTATCAATTTAGGACAGATAGATAAAGCAATTGAATATGTCGAACGTGGCAAAGCTCGTAATTTGGTGGATTTACTGGCAACTAAGGATTTATATCCGAAAGGCGATATTCCCGAAGAAATTATTATTCGCTTACGTACTTTGCGCCAAGAAAAGATCGCAGAAGAAAAAAGCTTGAGTCAACAGCGTTACTTTAGTAATAATTTTAACAACTTTGATAGTGGAGAAGATCGGAGGTTTACTGATTCAGTGAGTCGTAACAAGGCTTTAGATACTAATCGTTTCAATCTCATACGCCAGGAGTTAGACAATTTAATTGCTCAACATATTCAACCAATAGATCCTAGCTTTAAGCTGACTCAGAATAAACTTTTTAGCTTTGAGCAAATACAGAAAACATTGCCTACCCAACAGACAGCATTGATTGAATGGTTTATCGGAAACGGTAATCTTACCTCCTTCATTGTCACTTCTCAGCAATCGATGCCCGTCCACTTTTCCTATACAAAAGAACAGTTAAACGTTTTAACTAATACAGTCAATCAATATTTCGACACATATATAAAACGCGATCGCTCTTGGCAGACTGTTTTACCCGATTTATTAACTCAGCTAGCAGAAAACCTACAATTAGAATCTATTGTCGAACAGATAAAGCTTCTTATACCAGATTGCAACCAATTAATACTTGTTCCCCATCGCTGGCTACATCTTTTACCCATTCATGCTTTACCTCTATCTGACGGCAAATGTTTCTTGGATTTATTTCCTCAAGGTGTCAGTTATGCTCCTAGCATTCAATTACTTCAAATTACCCAAATACAAAATAAACCTCAGCTAACAAACTTCTTCGCCGTTCAAAATCCTACAGAAGATTTAGACTTTACCAACGTTGAAGTGCAGGCAGTGCGATCGCAATTTCAACCCAATGATGATGTCTTGGAAAAAGAACAGGCTACTAAATCGGCATTGACTAATGAAAGATTAGGACAAGCTAATCTAACTCATTTTTCTTGTCATGGCTACTTTAACTTTGAGAAGCCCGAACTTTCAGCGTTGTTATTAGCAAACAGTAAGGTAGAAACAAATATTGAAAAAGAAGATAAGGAAGAAGAAGAAACTAGATATTTACCCAGTAGGGATGGTGGAAGTGTAGATCTAAAACAATGTCTAACTTTAGGTGAAATCTTTATTTATGATCTGACTAACTGTCGCCTAGTAACTCTTTCTGCTTGCGAAACAGGATTAACTGATTTCAGGAGCCTGAGCGATGAATATATTGGATTGCCTAGTGGATTCTTGTTTGCAGGGAGTCCTAGCGTTGTCAGTAGTCTTTGGAAGGTGGACGACCTTTCTACTAGCTTGTTGATGATTAAGTTCTATCAGAATCTTCGAGAAATTGATTCTGTGCCATTGGCTCTTAATCAAGCTCAACTATGGCTGCGCGATTTAACTAGAGCAGAATTTATGAAATGGAGTCGAGGTATATTAAGCGGAAAACTAAGAGCCTCAATTGCAGCTCGCTTCCTAAAGGAGGAATATCCCTTTGCTTCTCCATACTATTGGGGAGCTTTCTGTGCTGTTGGAAGCTAGCAATTGTTAGAGTATACCAATTTAGTCTTTTACGAGAGTGTTTAGCTATTCAGATTCTAAAACCCTTGTTCTAAGAACAGACCACTTTCGATAAAATCAAACATGGGATTTACCTCCTTAAATTTGAAAATTATTTGAAAGCGGACAATCTAGAAAAGATATGGAATTTCCAGAAGCTTTTATAGCAATCATTAACGAACAACCAGAAATATTTACTCCAGAGGACAAAGAAGATATCGCTAAAGTAGAATGGTAGGACGATCCCGAGGAATTAGACGATCAAATCTATGACTGGGCTTCACCTAAAGACAAAATATACAATGAGGCATTAAAACTCTTATCGGATAAAGCCAATGATAGAGGTGATTTAGAAGATTGCAATGCAGAAATAGCGAGCGCACAAAAAGACATCAAATCGCAGTTAATAGATGCTTTTCAGCGTAATTTAGCAAATTAAATCAAATTAGAATTCTGAAAGACAATTGCGATCGCAGGAAGAATTAGCGATTGCGAAGCTAGCCAAAGGCATCGCCTGCCAATCACCTTAGGTTGGTGGTCAAAATACTGGCACTGAGAGCAATTAGAAAGCATGATTTGTTACCTCCCCTGAAGAAACAGAACTACTTATGGCATTGGTAGTAGTGCCAGGAAAAACCAATAAAATAGAGAAAGCTAACAAGAGGGGAGAAAGAAAACGTAGAAGAGAGCGACGAGAAGAACGAAGCTGTTTTAATTCCTCCTGGGCTAAATCGAGTTGAAGTTGCATTAAGCGGAGAGATGCTTTCGAGTCTTTAGAAATCATATTTTTGTAATTAAAATAAGGATTAGAAGAGAATCAAGAATCAAGAATCTACTTTCTTGATTCTTGAAATTTATTTTTTAGCGTTGTTTATCGATCGCAATAAGCTGTATGGGAACAGAAGTAGGGCGATCGCTTTTTGTAAAAGCATGACCTAGATTGAGAAAACTAGCCCGAACCGACTTGAGCCATTCAAAGAAGTTAAGATCGCTTTTGCTGGGCTTCAATTGGTAGTGGTGAGCTAGAGTAATTAATCTTCCTCCAGGTTTGAGCCACGCCATAGCGTGTTGGGTGTGGCGAGCTACGCCATTATTGCCAAAAGGGGGATTAGCCAGAATGCGATCGTAAATTGGTTGAGGAGAACAAGATAAAAAATCAGCACCCAAAACATTAAACCCTTGAATTTTCAGAGCGTTCCGAAGTAGAGAATTAACCTCAAAACAATCGATTTTGCTAATTCCAAGTTTTGCGATCGCACTTGCCAAATCCCCAGAACCAGCACAAAGGACTTGTCCGCATGTAGGTTCGAGAACAGAGTGGTTGGAATCGAGTTGAGCGACTTTAAGCATTTTGGCGATCGCATTTGTTGGGGTGGGATAAAAATCCCAAACTTGTTGTTTAATTGCAGTTTGTTTAATTTGGCTAACTTCAGATTCAATTGAGATAGCGGAATTGATACCAAAGTGAAGTGCTGCTTCTTGCCAAGAATGAGGGTACATTGCTTTGAGGTGCTGCAATGTATAACCTGACTCGCGCGTTCCCTTGCGCCTGACGGCGACGCGGGGTCGCTCGTCAAAGTCACGGGCAGTATAGACAGTAGCAGTTGAAGAATTAGAGTTAGAAGTGTTAGGGAAATTATTTGATTTTAATTGAGGACGAGTAATCATTGTGTGATACCAGAAAAAAGTAGGGGGCGAGTAATAATGTTCTGTGCTGTAAATATCGTCAAGAATCAAGATTCTTGAATTTACTTAAGATTGAAGATATTCTTCGGCAATACGGTCGATTTTCTGATAGTGATGGGGTTCTAGGTATTGATTGGGATTTTGGGCAAATCTATCGATTAAGTCATTCAAAGCCTCAAAAAGAACTCCCTCAAAAAGATATGATGGTAGTTGATAATGCTCTGAATCAACAACTAAGTTGGCAGTAATATCGGGTATGGATTCAGTAACGTTGATGATGCGAGGCGTTACTTTATCTGCTGCTGTTTGAGTTTGAGTTTTAGAAGTAGTCATGGTTTGATACCTGAAAAGAAATAAGGTTCGGAAAGTTATAAGCGATCGTTTTAGATTACTGCGATCGCTCATGAAGTAATTAGAGAGTGTGGATCAGAACGGGTTGAGAGGTGAGAGAATAACCACAACTTGTCCAACCAGATAACCAATTTTGCCAGTCTTCGGTTGAAGGGAAAGAAGGAAAGGCAGCAGTTAAGGTTTGAGTGTCGTTATCTTGGGGGTTATGAATGCTAAGGATGAACTCGAAAACTGTGGACTTAGATTGCGTTAGAATGTTGTTAATCATTGTCTTACTACGAATAAGGTAATGGATCGCCTTTGTTGCTGCTACGAACGGCTTCAAGGGCTTTAAATTTGTAGAGGCGAGAAATCTGTTTCGTTTTTTCTTTTCTCTACTCTTATATAATACTACTACTCTTATAAGAATATCAAGGAAAAAATTAAAAAAGTTTTGTAAGAGTAACAGTAAAAGAGATAAAAGAAGAAGAAAAAAGCCTTCATAATAGTCTTTTAGGTTTCATAAGGGCAAGTACAAAATTATTAGTTTGTCCTGCACGATTGCGAGTAAATTAGCAATGGGGCTAAATATATCTTCTAGTAGGAATATCGTAAGCTTTACCAGTTAAGGCAATTTTGACCAGGACAGCTTTAAAGTAACAATGGAGTAGAGGATCTTGGATTTTTTGAATGGCTTGAAATCAATTGTTGTTACTCTATTTTTTTGTAGAGTGAGTAGTGAAGGGTTAAATGAAGTCAATCGGGTGATTGAGCGATCGACTTCAGAAAATTAGGCGCAGAATTTTAGAAAAAATTCATCATAGGAATAAGTGTGCTGTTGGTTTAAGGAAGTGCTGAGAAATAAGACTTCTTTTCGATAATTGTCTGCACAGATTACAATCGATTGGTTTTTGAAAAACCCACGAAGTTTGATCCCGCTTCGGTCTTCAGTTTCAATATTTAAACCAGTAGCTTTGAGAGTCGAAATAATTGTTTGAATCATTGTCTTACTACGAATAAGTTAATGGATATGCCTAGTTGGGCTGCTACGAACGGCTTGACTGGGCTTTTGATTTGCAGAGTTGAAAATCGTGTTTCCTTTTTCCTTTGCTCTACTCTTGTATAATAGTAATACCATTATAAGATTGTCAAGTAAAATCATAAAAACTTTTATAAGAGTAGAATAAGAAGACAGAAAAAACCTCTCACCTCAGCCGAAAAAGACTGAAATGAGAGCGAATTGAAAAAACGTGAAGCGTAAATTTTATAAAACTTGTGAGGTTTGTTGTTGTCTTTGTTTGAGCTTTTCTGCCAAAGGAATAATGTCTTCGGGTTGAATCTCAATGACATTACCATTTTCATCAGACTGAGAGATCGCGTGACCATTAAGGCGGTGTTGTTCGATCGCTTCGTCAACAGCTTCTTGAACAATAGGGTCAAAGAGAGTAGATAATTTATTGGGAATAGAATTAGTCATAGATTGGTGGAAGAAAGAATATTTTGCCAAGTATCAGGCTGGTAAATAATAATAGGTTCAAAGATAGGCTTTTCAGCAATTTTGGTTCTTTGATTACTATTATCATAAACAATCCAACGGTCAGCTAAAGGTAAGTAAAGCTCAATGAGATTATTCAAGCCTCTTTGATATCTCCTCGTAATTATATCTGTTGGAATATCATGACCGCCCGAAGCGACTCGTTTAGCGACTCTAGAAATGGCTAATTCTGGGCTATTAAGCCAAACATAAATGAGATTGACTGTATATCCTTTCTCCTTACACTCTCGCAGAAAACGGGCGAAGGAGCGAGCTGCTAAGGTAGTTTCAAAGGCGAAGTCTACTTTTTGATTAGTTAATACTTTCAAGCGATCGAGCATGATTCTGCTGGCTTTAATAGCAACGGCATCGACATCATCGGGATTAAGTTGTGCTGCGATAATATCGGCGTTAACAAACTCAGGAGAGGGGTTGATTGAGGATAAAAATCTGGTAGCTATGGTTGACTTCCCAGATCCATTAGAACCACCAAATACAAAGATTTCAGACATAAATGAAGTGAGTTGTCTTTACTCTTGTATGATATTATTGTTGGTGCAATAAAGTCAAAGAATTAAATATAAGAGTAAGAAGAAATAATTGTCGATCGCAGTCAGAAAAAAAGTTTCCATCACTATTTGGGGGATACGATCGCATGAATTAACGTTGGAAGCTTTTGAGAACAGGCTCATTAACAATGTTCTTTTTCTCAGCAAGAAAGCGGAAAAATTTCTTGATGGCAGTTTTAAGTTCACTTTCGCGTAAGTCACCAATTTTGCTTAAATACCATCTACGAAAATAACTGTTGGCGATACCACGAGTAATATCATCAATAGAAGTAACATCAGTATGCCATTCGAGGAAATCGATAAATAGATCGATAACTCCAGAGTGTTTGCGGACAGTTTTAGGGGTAAAAGAGCGACCGAGACAACGTTTAAATTCACCATTAAGCTGTTGAAGCTGACGACGAAGAGGCTTGAATTCAGCTTCGCGATCGCCAAGAGCTTCGATATAGTCATCGATTTGGTTGCCAGGAATAGAAATACGTCCTAAAAAAACCTTCGCCATGATAATTCCCAAAGTTCAGCTATGTTCTGATCTGATTAGACAGTAATAGATCAGAAAGGGACAAATCAAATAATTCAAAAGATTAGTTAAGCAGATTGAAGGTATTTCGCGATCGCCTTCCCAAATTGGATTTCCCATTAAGTTGATTAAAATTCTAACTAGTCTTTTTGTATTAGTAATTCCAATGATTAAGAGAAATAAATTGATTTTGAAGAGGCATATTAGTGGCTTCTAAATTAGATATGGCATGAACGATATTTTTAAAAGTCATGTTTTTAGAAGAAGAAGAGGATTCATAAATAGCTAAAATTCCAGGATGCTGGTTATTCTGCTGATGAAGGGCTTCAAAATCACGACAGTTTTTGGTTAATAAAACACGATTTAAAACTATGGCTTGTTTAAAAACAATGTCGTCGCTAACTCCTGATAATTGGAGGTCATTGATAGTTTTAACGTTATGAGTAGCCTTTTTTAATAAATCAACCAAAAGTTTAGCTTGAGAATCCTCATCAATGAGTAGTCTTAGGCTCAAGTTCAACTCCTCGATCTAGTAGATATTGATGTTCGGTGTCAGCATCTTGCTGAAGTAGATTCTGATTAGCTTCGCAGTAAGCAATAGCTTCGGAAATCTGTTCTACAGAAAGATCCCAATTATAAGCGGCTTCATCTAAAGTCATATCTTCAGTTTGCATCGTGAAGTAGACGGTAGACGGTAAAAGTCTTTGACCCTTGAAGCGGTATTGTTTGCGCCAAGAAGAGTTGTTAGGTTCTAGATATTGCCATTGAGTAGTAGAAATATTGGTAGTCATAAATAATTGATTGTTGAAACCTAAGCAGTTTTAAGTTTTTCAGCGATCGCCTGACGAACAAACTCTTGCCAGTTGTCTTGTTGGTCGAGTTTCTGCTTCATAGAGTCGGGGACGCGAAGCTGTAAACGTGAGCGAAGGGGTTCAACACGTTCAGATTTAAAACCATGTTTTTTAATATCGGGATTACCGCCTGGTCTTCCACTAGTTTTAGTTCCTGGCATGGATATAGAGAAAAAATATAATTTTTAATGGATTCATTATAACAAGTATACATAAAAAAAATTAGAGTATTCTAGTTGATTTTTATTTGTATACCAATTATAATAAAAAAGAGATGAGGCGGTTAAAGTTTTTGCGGACAAGAACCACCTCATTAGAAATCAAAATGGAAAAACCAAAATGATTAACGTACATCTAAGTTTAGAACAGTCATCAAGAGAACAGCAAGAGTTAGACAGAATCCATGACGAAGCGGAGTTAAACACAGACACATACTCAGCAGGATATTTAGAAGGGTATTGGGGTTGTGAACCCTCTCACCTAGAGCAGCATAGCTATTGGTCGGGATATCAAATTGGGATCAGGGAATATTGGGCGAAGAAACTCGGAGTAGTGATACCAACTGAATTCTAAAAACCTCTAAGCCACTCTCTCGTTGAGGGTGGCTGAATCGCTACAGAAACCGAATATTACCGAGTTGAATATAAATGAATAGTCCCAGAAAGAAAGGAGTGATAGTAAGTGCTGTCTCTCCTCAGATATCCCCTGCCTATCAAAGTGCGATCGCAGTAACGGCAGAACACTACAAGACAATGACTGCATTCGTTCAGGCACAAATGAAGAAAGATGTAGATTTCGGAGTTATACCAGGAACGAAGAAACCAACATTACTAAAACCAGGAGCAGAGAAATTATGTCGGCTGTTCAGCCTTCGCCCAGGCTATCAATTAATCCATTTTATAAGTGACTTTGAGCAGCCCTTATTTTTTTATCACTACAGATGTACTCTAATCAGACAGGGAGAAATGGTAGGTGAAGGGGACGGCTCATGTAACTCCAGAGAGAAGAAATACGAGAAGCAGAAATACAAGATATTCGACCTAACAAATACAATCTGCAAAATGGCTCAAAAGAGGGCATTAGTAGCAGCGGTACTATCAAGCTGCGGAGCAAGCTCTTTTTTTACGCAGGATTTAGAAGACATGGGAGGGGTGAAGTAATGAGCATATTATCAACTTCCCCAACTTCGACCCGTCATTTCGACATGAATATAGCAGCTGCATTAGGTGACATAAATGCAGCGGTTATCATTCAGCAGCTTGACTACTGGCTCAAGAAAGAGGGAGTCGGAACAGTAATAGAGGGAAGAAAGTACATATACAACACATTTGTTGATTGGGTAAACTCTCAATTTAAGTGGTTGAGTGTGTGGCAGTTTAGAAAAGCGATGGCTTTGTTGAGATCGCTGTCAATTGTAAAAGTAATAAGGTACAAATCAAAGGAGTGGAATCAAACAAATTACTACTCGTTAGATCGTGATCGCCTAGCAGAATTCCTAAACCAAGAAATCGCCGAAAGTACTGAAACAGTCGAGATGTGTGTTAGCTCATCTCAAGGTGAGGAATCCTTAACTCTTGAGATGAGGGATAGTAAACTCTCATATATAGAAACAAAGAAAAACACCAAAAAAGAAACAGCAAAGCAATTAAGCGATCGCCTTTCCAACAAGTCAAATTCAATTGCTGCTGCCTCGCCTAAAACGGCTTTAGAAGAAAAGAAAAGCCAAACAGATAGGAATCCTCATTCATCAGGTGCAACTGCTTCTCCTAGCCAAAAAAAGCAAGAATCAGACTCAAACAAGTCAAACCTTGATAAAGAAACAAAACTCGCCAAAGTTGATTATACAGTCAACAAAGATTATAAGAGCTTAATCTCATTGCTTGATAGTACTGGTATACCGATAAATAGAACTATCAAAGATTTGCTGAAGTTATATCCGTCTGAGAAAGTTGAGGGTGCGATCGCAGTACTCAAAGCTAGAAAGCGGGATCAATACATACCAAACCCTTCAGGTTATTTTGTAGCAGCTCTTAAAGGCGATTGGGGGAGCGAGAATATCAGTGTTGAGGGTTCGGGCGATCGTTTTAGTAGTGAAATAGATAAGAAGGCAGTATTTCGCCACTGGTATGACCTAGCAAAGCAATTAGGGTATTGCTCTGGGCAGGAAATTAGAGATGGGATGCAATGGATATGTCTTTCTGGAGCCTGGGAGAAGTGGGAAACTGCGGTGAATAGGGGTTATTCACTGGAGTATCTGAAAAAAATCATGAAGAGGAACTCGAAAAAGTAATTACATATCAATCAAAAACCAGTTAAGCTGTAGTCCATAGACTACAAAAATTTATGGAAGCAGAAGAAAAAACAGTTCTAACTTATGTAACAAAAGAAGGTAAATCACCATTTAATAATTGGCTAAATGGTCTAAAAGATAGAAAAGCTCGTGCAATAATTCGGACAAGAATAAATCGAGTTCGATTGGGAAATCTGGGAAATTGTAAATCCTTGGGAGAGGGAATAAGCGAGCTAAAAATTAAATTTGGTGCAGGGTATCGAGTGTATTTTGGACAAGAAGGAAAAAAGATAGTCATATTATTATCTGGGGGAGATAAAAGTAGTCAAGAAAAAGATATAAAAGGAGCAAAGAAATACTGGAAAGATTATATGGAGAGGGAAAAT
>JBCBEA010000097.1:0-10072 GCA_038529195.1 Cyanobacteria bacterium J06600_6 | reverse complement strand
GCCTGTAATTTTAACTTTAGTGATCAACTGGCTAATCAAACCCTTTACGATGGTGGCGTTTGCCCAGTTTTTCTTAGGTAAACTATTCCTACCCTTACTATCTTCAACGGAAATTATAAGAGGTACTGAAGTTACCCTCGCCAATTCTTACATTGCCGGGACAATTTTACTCGGTATTGCTCCCTGTACAGCCATGGTGTTGATGTGGGGCTATCTTTCCTATAGTAATCAGGGACATACGCTGGTAATGGTAGCGGTTAATTCGTTAGCAATGCTGTTTCTCTACGCACCGCTGGGAAAATGGCTGCTGTCAGCAAGTGACCTTACTGTACCGTGGGAGACAATTGTCCTCTCAGTCCTAATTTATGTCGGGTTGCCATTGTTAGCAGGAGTGCTGAGTCGCTACTGGATATTTCACAATCTAGGTAGACGCTGGTTTGAAGAGAAATTTCTCCAATATCTTTCCCCCGTAGCGATTATTGCCATGCTGTTAACCCTAGTACTTTTATTTGCTTTCAAAGGAGAGCTAATTGTCAGTAATCCTCTGCATATCTTGTTAATTGCCGTTCCCTTATTCTTACAAACCACCTTTATCTTCTTTATTACCTATGTCGCGGGTTTAAAAATCGGCTTAGATTATGAAGATGCAGCCCCAGCAGCATTAATTGGTGCGAGTAATCATTTTGAAGTTGCAATTGCCACGGCAGTAATTTTGTTTGGCTTAAACTCCGGTGCTGCTTTAGCCACGGTAGTCGGCGTACTAATTGAAGTGCCTGTAATGCTGATGCTAGTAGAATTTTGCAAACGTACCGCAGGCTGGTTTCCCCGGCAGCCAGAAAAAGCAACCCTACTCGATCCTCGCTGCTGTAAATAATGCACTCACAGCTTAATTAACCCTCTGGCTAAAACACTACCTTGCCTCCACCAATCTCTAATTGCTCATGTCAAATTTCGATCATCCTCCCCGAATCCTCTTCCTCTATGGCTCGTTAAGAGAACGCTCCTATAGTCGTCTAGTAGCGGAAGAAGCTGCGCGAATCATTACGGAAATGGGAGCAGAAGTAAAATTCTTTCATCCTCACGAATTGCCTCTACGGGGACAGGTAGAAGAAACTCACCCCAAAGTCCAAGAACTGCGCGAATTAAGCCTCTGGTCAGAAGGACAGGTCTGGTCTTCGCCCGAAATGCATGGGAACGTCACGGGGATTCTCAAAAACCAAATTGACTGGATACCGTTAAAAGTTGGCTCGGTTCGTCCCACCCAGGGCAAAACCCTAGCAGTGATGCAGGTTAGCGGTGGTTCCCAGTCATTTAATGCCGTTAATACTTTGCGAATTTTAGGACGCTGGATGCGGATGTTTACTATTCCTAATCAGTCCTCTGTAGCCAAAGCCTATCAAGAGTTTCACGAAGATGGAACCATGAAAGATTCGCCCTACAGAGAAAGGGTGATCGACGTGATGGAAGAATTATACAAATTTACCCTGTTGCTACGGGACAAGGTTGATTATTTAACGGATAGACATAGCGAACGCCAAGCAAAAGAAAAGGATAGTAAATAGGGCATTGCATCATAGTCGGATGGGCAGGGGAAGCAGCCCTAAAGGATACCGCTTCGCATAAGGAGGCAAGAGAAGAGTTAGTTATCTGTTCTGTACGAAATCAATACATAAACAATTTCAAGGAGATATCGCTATGAAAAAAGTAATGTTTGTCTGTCGTCGTAATTCCTGTCGATCGCAAATGGCAGAGGGATTTGCCAGAACCTTGGGTAAAGACAAAATAGAAGTGGTTTCTTCGGGGTTAGAAGCAAGCCGAGTCCATCCTACGGCGATCGAAGTAATGTCGGAAGTAGGTATCGATCTAAACCAGCAAACATCCGATGCTCTGAGCGATTTTAATGCCGATGATTATGATGCCGTCATTTCCATGTGTGGCTGCGGTACAAGTTTGCCTGAAGGTTGGGTAATGCAGGAAGTATTTGAAGATTGGGAACTAGAAGATCCAGACGGTAAGCCAATAGAAACCTTTCACCGCGTTAGGGACGAAATTAAAGGCAAGGTTGCCAATCTAATCGAACAGCTTAGTTAGTTTTTCGCATAACATAAAACCCTGTACTAAAGACAAATGTCAATACAGGGTTGTATAATTACTCGTAAATACCTAGATATCTACTTTTTTTTAGGGCTGGGAGTAGAACGGTAGTGCTCTGAAACTTTCACTGTTTTCTCTTTCACTTTTTTAGTGTGTTCGGGAACGTGAACTTTTTTATTACCTTTCTGTGTTTTTGCCATTAGAGTAGATCATTTAGTAAAAAATAAGTGTATGGAATTAAGATTTAAGCCTCTGATGTTCTATACACTTAGTAATTTTATCACCTACGTTATAAAATGCCCACTTGTTTTATAACGTTGTTATCAAACTATGCTGTATAGCAAAATATCTAAGTTGATATAATAAAAATAGGAACTATTGTAAAGGGGCTATGTTAAAAGGTTTTACAAGGAAGGAAGTAATGAATTTGACTGGTGTGACATCAGGCAAGTTAAGCTACTGGGATAAAACCGACGTTGTATCCCCTGACAAAATTGGAAATCCTAAAAAGCCAACTGTCATATATCAATGGCAGCACGTTATGCAACTTCAAGTGATAATGAGGCTGAAAGAAAAACTGTCTTTGCAAGAAATACGCAAGATATTAGATTTTTTAGAATCTAGAGAATATAGCCATTCTTTATTTGAGTGCAAGTTGTTCTTTGTGGGAACAGAACTTTATTTAGTAGAAAACTCAAAAGAATTTGCAGATTACATAGTGAAAGCTTCTGGGGACAATAGAGGGGAATTGGTTCTTAAAGAAGTTGAACCTTTCAAATCTATACTAGCAGGGCTAAAAGCAGAAGCAGAAGAAAAATGCGTCCCTGATTTTGAAAAAAGAATCAAAGGAACTCCTCTTGAGTTTGCATTATCGTAGATTTTTCGTAAGTAAAGACAAGTTTTTGTTTAGAGTTTATTTTCACTCAAGAATATTGTCATATTTTCAGAAACCGTAGTAAGCGTTTCAATGAACTTTTACGCAATTATTTATATTGCAGATTTGTGACTGCAAAACACAAGGATGTTACTGAATTACATGTATTTTTCTCCGCGCCTTATGCCTCTTTGCGCGAAACAATACTCTAAAATAAAACCTAACTACGAGGGGCGAACATAATTACTCCCGCACCCATAAGAATAATCATTGCCCCGAATAAATCATAGCGATCTGGCATGACTCGATCTATCTTCCATCCCCACAGAAGAGATAGAACTACAAAGGCACCACCATAGGCTGTATAAACCCGACCAAAGCTAACAGGCTGTAGAGTCGGAATGACTCCGTAGAGCATTAACAGCAGCCATCCTGCTAGAGCATATTTAAAGCTTTTTTCTTCTTTTAACCACAGCCAAACTAGATATCCGCCTCCAATTTCGCATAGTCCCGTAAGCAGGAAATAAATCAGAGATCTAAGAACACTCATAATTTGCGCGCAACAATAAAAAAATAGGAAACTCAAGCTATTAAAGCTTAAATCTCCTATCTCAAAAATATATTTAGTTTTAAACTGACGATTCTAGTTGTAAACTTTACCGCCACCCCAAAGGATGCCGCGAATATCAGGCTGAATTAGAATGTGTCCTGCAACAGCTTCAAGATCGTCATCGGTCAAATTACGCATCAACGGATAAAGATCGGAACGAGTAGTGTTGGGATGGAACTCATAGATATCTTTTTCCCCATCATAAGTGGTGGGGTTCTTAAGATAATCGACAATTCCTTGCACATTATCTCTGGCAGGATAAGCGTTGGATAAAGCCGTCAAACCCAGGTTAACGTTCGGGTTGGTTTTAGTCGCGCCACCTTTATGGCAGTAAGAACAAGTGTCAACAAACACTTTTTGTCCTTGTTTGACCTGTTTTAGACTCAAGGTAACCTGGTCGCCGCTCTCGTTATAAGGAACAGTACGAATACTCTCGTCTAGTTCTACCGCATTAACGCTGCCGATATTCAATTGAATTGCCAAAAATAAGGCAGCTACAGCAGCAAATAAAAATCTTTTCAACATTGTTCTCCTCAAAATTTGAATTTAATCGACGCTCAAAGTCAAATATTGCGCCCGTGGCGATCGGTACGATCTCCAAACGAGTACTATACTCAGTGCGCTCTTTAGCCCTAATCTTCAGCTATTTATTTTGACAGAATACTGGCAGGTTATCTAAAACAGTAAACAATCTTATCCCTCGGAATAAATACGGAACATGACTCATGATTCCGCTAGCTAGCTTCTGAATTATTTTTGGCTGCTAAAACTTCCATGATTATTGCTTTAGCATCTTCTAGTGCTAAACAAGTGCGTTCGTTTTTATAGTTTATTTTAAAGCGATCGCAAAGCTCAAATATGGCTTGTGTTTCTAAGTCATATTCTGCTGCAATGTCGGCAATTGATAGTTCTGCAAACCCCATAGGTATGGTCTGTCTAAATCTTTTGAATGAAGACTAAACGATTAATAAATGATTGTTCAGTAATTATGTATTATACTAGGAATTCGATTAAGTAGATCTGAGTAAGAATACTCAGTCAGACTGTTTGCGCTCCAATAATAATAGTTATCATCTCATTTAATAGACCCGATCGCGGGAAAAACTTTTCCCTCAGGGTAGTAAATAACAGTCAGTTAACCTCAGTTAACTATTTCTGATTCTAATTGTGCTGTTGGAATTAGCAGCGATCGCAAGTCTACTACCTGACCAATAACGGCGATCGCAGGGGCTTTAAATGCAGAACTAGAAATCTGTTCGACGATTGTACCTAAACTTCCTAACAGCTGTTCCTGGTCGGGTCTAGTACCCCAACGAATTAGCGCAATGGGGGTATCTGTCGTCATGCCACCGTTAATTAACTGAGGAATAATCCGAGGTAGGTTATGTACTCCCATATAGATCACGATTGTTTCTGATCCTTGAGCGATCGCCTGCCAGTTAACTTCAGGGCGATATTTTTCTGTAGCTTCGTGCCCCGTCACAAAAGTAACGGAGGAATTATAAAGACGATGAGTCACAGGTATTCCTGCATAAGCGGGGGCAGCAATTCCCGAGGTAATGCCTGGAACAACCTCAACTTTTACCCCTGCCTTAACTAAATCTGCCATCTCTTCTCCGCCTCTCCCAAAGACAAAGGGATCTCCGCCTTTGAGACGTACAACAACGGCATTATCTTCGGCTTTAACTCGCAGCAACTCTGTCGTTTGCCCTTGAGGTAGAGAGTGACGATCTTTGCGCTTGCCGGCGTTAATTTTTTCGGTCGTTGTGGGAATAATTGCCATAATCTCTGGGCTTACCAAGGCATCATAAATGACCACATCAGCCTGTTCTAGCAGAGTTTTCCCCTTGACGGTCAACAAGCCAGGATCTCCAGGTCCCGCGCCGACCAAATAAACCTTGCCCACGTATTGAGGTTGATTCATAGTTTAAGCTGATTGAGCAATTAATTCGGCGATCGCTGGCGTTTCCCCCAGCGGTTTTCCTAGTTGTAATTCCACTTCAGGATATTCCTGTTGCAAGACTAAGATCTCTTTGGCGATCGCTTCGGTGATTCGACCTGGAAATAAGAAGTAGGGCAGTAAGGCAATTTTTTTGCTGCCTGCCGCAATTTTTAGTTTAATTTGTTCACTAAATCTGGGCATTGTTGACCAGTAAGCTACATCCGCATTTAGCTGATTTCCTAACTGTTGATAATATTCAACCACCGCCAACAATCTGCTGCCATGAGCAATTAAGATACGTGTTCTAGCCGATAACTCTTCAAATTGTTGTGCCAGTAAAGTTACTATTTCCGAATATTTACCTAAATATGGTGATAATTCAATAGTAATGCGATCGTCAATTTGTTTGGCTGCCGTAGCAATTTCGGTGGGAATATCCGACTGAACATGAACTCCAGGAGAGAGAAACAAAGGTATGACTTTGATTCGTTTAAATCCTTTGCTATTTGCTTGATGAGCAAAATTTATCAGGCTTTCGCTTAAAGATAAATCAGCTAATTCTAAAGCAGCTATCCCAACCAGAGGAGGAGTCAAAGAACTCATAAAAGTTGTCGATTCTGAGTCAATTCTGTCAGGATTCTTTCCTATGTAATTCTGCTGAGTTAGTATATTCTTGGGCTGCTGTTTGGTAATCAATAAGTCCCTAAGGTTTAATGCAGCAGTTTGCGTTCGACAGTCTCTGCTACCGTGGAAAACTAAGAAATAAGCGTAAGATGAAATCAATAAAATTACCGAAGGTCTAAATAATAAAAGCTAGTCAGCTGTATTTTCAAAAATATAGCGGCGAAAACAGTCGATTCTGTAGTAAATGATATATTTCAAGTACCAGTATTAGTATAAACACTGATATAACTGTCTTAATAATTCAAAAATCATCGTATCACTATATAAATTAAAAATCCCTAACCGAAAATATGTTGAGTAATAACTCCAACGGACAATATTCAAACAATTCCTCTTCAGAAGACTCAGCACGAGATTCTCTAGATGTTAGCTTGAGTGAATATCTTGTTAAAGTGAAAAGACGCTGGAAACCAGCCTTGGCTATATTCCTTTTGACTCTGGGGGTAACTGGAGGTCTGAGCTTATTACAGAAGAAAACATATCAGGCACAAGGAAAACTTCTGTTCAAACCTAAAAGTGCGATCGGTGAGCTAGAAGGTATTGGAGGAAGCGCAGGGGAAATCAAATCTATCCTCAACGATCAAACACCAATTAGCACCCAAATCCAAATTTTAGAGTCTGAGCCAGTTATCAATGAGGTAATCGATCGCCAAAAGTTGACGGATGACGATGGAGAACCCCTTAAACCTAAAGATTTTAGAAAAAGACTAATCGCAGAGGTCGTTGGCGGGACTGATGTCGTCACTGTTAGCTACAAGCATTCCGACCCAGAGGTTGCATCTAACGTCGTCAATACGATCATGGATGTTTATATCAAGAAGCAAATTGAGGGAAATCAGGCAGATCCTGGTGCAGCCAAAGCTTTTCTGGAAGGACAAGAGACATCAGTTGCCGATAAAGTTAAAAGCGCAGAAGCAGAAATTGCTGAATTTAGAACCAAAAATAAAATTGTCGATTTAAGCGAAGAGAAAAAAGGCTTAGTCGAAAATTTGGGTTCAATCAATCAACAAATTACCGTAACAGGCTCTCAACTACAGGGAATGCAGGCTCAATCCGCTGCTTTACAGGGTCAGTTGGGTTTAAACCTAAATCAGGCGGTCAAAGCCAACCAATTAGGCTCTTATCCTGAAGTTCAGAGTATTCTTGACCAGCTAGCTCAAACCGAATCCGATTTAGCTACTGAGCGCCAGAGATTTAATGATGGACATCCCACAGTCGTTAGCCTAACGGAAAAGAAAAACGCTTTAAATCAGCAACTTCGAAATTTAATTGCTGTCAACGTTGGGGAAGGTGTGCAGGTTTCACAAGGTTTGTTGCGTAACGAGAACACCAACAAAGACAATCAGCTTGAGAAATTTATTAATTTCAAAATTGAAGAACTGAGTCTGCAAAGACAGGTTGCTGCTTTGTACCAATCACAGCAGCAACTTCTCAAACGAGCTAATATTTTGCCTCAGCTGGAGCAAAAAGATCGCGAACTAACTCGTCGCGCCGAATCTGCGGGTCAAACCTATGAAACTTTGCTCGAGAACCTATCTCAAGCTACTCTGGGTGCCAGCAGTGAAAGTGGTAACGCAGATGTCGTCGAATACGCTGCCATTCCCGAGGAAGGTAGCTCGGGCAAAACTGTGCTTTTGGGTATCGGACTAGTTGTCGGTGCATTCTTGGCAAACCTGTCTGTTATCTTGTTAGAGATGCAGGACCAGTCGATCAAGTCGATCGCCGAAATTAAAAAGAAATTTCCTTATCAAACAGTTGGCATAACTCGTTTAGAGCCACCTATGTACCAGGGCAGAATTGTCACCAGAGATGAACCTGACTCTTTCTCTAGCGAAGTGTATCGCATGATTCAGGCAAATCTCAAGTTTTTAACTAGTGATAAGCCACCCAAAGTAATCTTAGTGACCAGCTCTGTTCCTGAAGAAGGAAAATCAACCGTGACAGCAAATTTGGCAGCAGCTATTTCACAACTGGGTCGCAAGGTGCTTTTGATTGATGGAGATTTACGACGTTCTTCCCAGCACAGCCTGTGGGGAGTAGATAATCGTCAGGGATTGAAAGATATCATTACCAATAACGCTAATCCTTCGTCTGTAATCAATCAGCCAATGCCTAAGCTGAATTTGTTAACAAGCGGAATTGTAGAGTCAAACCCGCTAGCAATTCTTGATTCTCCCGAGATGAGCGATTTTGTCGGTCGTTCTCGTCGAGACTACGATCTAATTATCATTGATGCTCCACCTTTACCCGTGACGGCGGATGTTTTAACTATCAGTAAGCTAGTAGACGGTATTTTATTCGTGACTAGACCAGGCGTTGTTGAGCAAGATAGTGCGGATTTGGCTCAAGAAGCCCTATCAACCACGGGACAGAAAGTTCTAGGCATGGTTATTAACGGCGTTAAAGCCAATGAATTTGATCGCTATTCTTATCACGGTAGATACGGCAAGAACTATTTTGAAAAAAATAATTCTCAGTATGAAAGTTCTCAAAATCTCAATAACAGCGAGAATCTATCCAACAGATCTGAAAAGAATAGTTCCAATGGTAGCGTTCGCAGTGCTAATCTTTGATAGATAGAGTGTCAGGTAACTTTCACAAATTAGACTGACGATTGACATAAACGTTTTGAGGAGACAATTGTTGGTAAAAGTCTCCTCAGTCTAATTCTATTAACCTGGGTTCTCTTGGCGCACCGAGCTGCCAACCTATCTTTGTACTTTGTCACCATTAGTTTAGCCTGCAAATATGACCTTACAACTGCGTGTTTACGTTCCAGAGCATCCGTTAATTAAACACTGGCTATCAGTGGCTCGCGATGTCAACACGCCGTCAGTCTTGTTTAAAAGTGCCATGGGTGAACTAGGACGATGGCTAGCCTATGAAGCAGTAAGAAACTGGCTACCTACTATCGATACCAAGGTTCAAACGCCATTAACAGAATGTTCTGCAACTTTTGTTAATCCTCAAATGCCAATCGGCATCGTCCCAATTATGCGTGCAGGATTGGTTTTATTAGATGAAGTGCAAAAAGTTGTGCCCCTGGCATCGGTTTATCATTTGGGTTTAGTGCGGAATGAATCATCCCTCGAACCGAGCTGTTATCTAAACAAATTACCCGAACAATTTGCGCCAGAAACAAGAATAGTTATTCTTGAACCCATGCTAGCTACGGGCGGATCGATTATGATGGCAATGAAGGAGATTACTAGTCGAGGCGTTCAGCCTGATTTGATTAGAATTATATCGATAGTCGCCGCACCTCCCGCTCTCAGACAGCTTAGTGAAAGTTATCCTGGTTTAGAAATTTATACCGCTATCATCGATGAGGGACTAAATAGCAAAGGCTATATCGTGCCAGGCTTGGGAGATGCTGGCGATCGCGCCTTTGGCACCTAAAAACAATCTGCAATATTGTAAAAGCATCATCAAGAAATTAAATCATCATGGGTCAACAGAATGGTTTTGGTAGTGGATTTATCCTCGGCTCCATAGTTGGTGGAGTAGTTGGAGGAGTTTTGGGTACGATACTCAGTACTCAGAAAGAAAAACAGCTCTCCGAAGCTCAAAAATCTGAGCTACAGTCTTCGAGGATAGGCACTCTGAATACCGAAGAAAGTATTGAGCTAGCTCGTCACAGCTTGGAGGATAAGATTGCTCAGCTAAATTTAGCAATCGACGATGTCAAAGATCAGCTGGGAACTGTAAAAACTTTTCCTGAACAAGAATAAGCTGATAACCCTCAAAACAATCTGACCCATAGGAATTTGCATAACTCAGCCAGAGCTATATACCTTCAGTTCAGCCGGGAAAACTTTGTTGTTAATTTCAAGGTTTTGCCTAAAGATATGTAGCTTTAAATCAATTG
>JBCBEA010000096.1:0-10110 GCA_038529195.1 Cyanobacteria bacterium J06600_6 | reverse complement strand
CAAAGACATAAAATAGATTTTGATTTACTCAAATTAACAGTTAAATCGAATGCTGAAATTGCCCTGAATGAGCAAATGAGAATTGAACGCTTTGATCGGCAGACAATAGGTTCAGCATCTTTCTCTCCTCAAAGTATTCAGACCTATATCGAATGTCAGATTCGTTCCACAATTTCTATTCCCCTCTGGCTACAGGAAAATTTATTTGCTACTCTCACAATTCATCATCTTCAGGATTCAGTAGACCTCCAGCCTAAGCAGCTTGAGCTACTTGAGGCGATGATAGAACAGGCGAAAATGATGTTCTCTCAGATGCTAGCCCAGGAAAAATTGCAGGGACTTGCTCAAAAAGCAACGACGATTAATCGAATCACTTCCACCATTCGTTCTAGTTTAGAACCGCCCATTATGTTTGCGGCGATCGCTAAAGAACTAGGTTCGGCTCTCAAGGTCGATGGCTGTACCCTTTCTCTCTGGACAAAAAGCGATCGCTTTGTGCGCTGTGTCGGTCTCTATAATCCTCATGAACCACAAAAAATCATTTTGGATTCTCCCGACTGGCAGCAGGCCACAACTTCTAACGTGCCAATTTCGGAAAATCCGATCCTCCAAGCTTTGCTATTTAAGAAAAAAACTATCGATTTGTCTGACTTAGAGCAGCAAAAAGCTTTGGCGCGCTATGAGCTTCCCTGGCATGCTAAAGCCAGAGCCTTAATGCTTGTACCTTTAGTTGTTGAGGAGGAAATTATTGGCAGTATTACTCTACGACAGTCAAATAATTCTCGTCACTGGACTACAGCTGAAATTGAACTAGCCGAAGCAGTAGCTTCCCAAGCAGCGATCGCCATTAATCAGGTATTAGCTCACCAGCAGGTTAAAGAGCTAGCCAAAAGAGAAGCAACAGTTAACCAGATTACGAGAACAATTCGCTCTAGCCTAGAACCGCCCGTCATGTTTGCGGCGATCGCTAAGGAATTAGGTTCGGCTCTTAAGGTCGATGGCTGTACTCTCTCTCTCTGGACAAAAAGCGATCGCTTTGTACGCTGCGTAGGTCTTTATAATCCTCATGAACCACAAAAAATCATTTTGGACTCTCCTGACTGGCAGCAAGCAACAACTTCCAACGTGCCAATTGCCGAAAATCCTATTCTTCAGGCTCTACTGTTTCAGAAAAAAACGGTCAAGTCTCAAGATTTAGAACAGCAGCAGAAGCTTGCTCGTTACGAGCTTCCCTGGCATTCTAAGGCAAGAGCTTTAATGATTGTGCCTTTAATTGTTGAACAAGAGATTATCGGCAGTATTACTCTGCGACAGTCCCATCAATCCCGTAACTGGAACAATTCTGAAATTGAATTAGCCGAAATTGTTGCTTCTCAAGCAGCGATCGCCGTACACCAGGCAAAACTTTATCAAAAGTTAAAACAGTCAGAAAAAAAAGTTAGAAAGCTCAATTATTACCTCACGGAGTCAGTTTTAAAACGGTTTCTGCCCGCAGCGATCGTCAACAAAGCAGCAACAGGAGAGCTTTTTCTCGATTTGACTCCCGAACCTCGGCGAATCACAGTGTTATTCTGCGATTTGGTCGGCTTCACTAACTTGTCGAGTCAATTAGAAGCGCTACTCCTAGCGGAAATCCTCAATGAATACCTCGAAGCAATGAGTAAAGCCGTCTTTGATCGGGGGGGGACGGTGGATAAATTTGTTGGCGACGGCGTGATGGCAATGTTTGGTGCACCAGAAGATTTATCCTGTCCAGAACAGGCGAAAAGGGCAATTTCGACCGCCCAGAAAATGTATTTTTATCTCGATATGCTGAATCAGCGCTGGCAGGCTAAAGCAACCTCTCGTCAGACTGCAGTCCCCATTCTGCAAATGCGTTGCGGGATACATCAGGGTAAAGCCGTAGTCGGCATGTTTGGAGGTAGACAGAGAAAAGACTATACGGCAGTAGGCAAGGTGGTTAACATTGCTGCTCGATTACAGGCTGTAGCTGCTCCCAATACTATTCTAGTTTCTGAGGCAGTAGCTAATTCCTTAGACAGCAGTGTGGAGTGGGACAAAGGCAAAAATTTCCAGCTCAAAGGTATTGAAAAAGACTTTCGAGCCTATGCCATAACCATGAATTCCGATAAAAACTTAGCGAGAGCGAGCAATTCGCCAGCTTAAGAAAATTACAGGAATAATGCCGACGATTACAATCGCTAAGGCAGGTGCAGCAGCTTCGGCTAGTCTTTCATCCGAAGCATACTGATAGACTCTGATGCCCAAAGTATCAAAATTGAAGGGACGAATAACCAAAGTAGCGGGTAATTCTTTCATTACATCCACAAAAACCAGCATCGCTGAGGTTAACAAGCCTCCTGACATCAACGGCGTATGAATTTTCCAGAGAGTACTGGTAGAACCATAGCCTAGACTGCGAGAAGCATCATCTAGGCTCGGAGAAATTTTGTTCAGACTCGATTCTACCGAGCCAAAGCCCACCGCTAAAAAGCGCACTAAGTAAGCAAAAATCAGAGCAAAAATAGTTCCTGACAGCAGCAGTCCTGTAGAAATATTAAAAGTTGCCTGCATCCAGCGATCAATAATATTGTCTAGTCCCGCCACCGGAATTAATACTCCCACCGCAATTACCGAGCCAGGAATAGCATAGCCCATGGCTGCAATTCGGACTGCGGTTTTCATCAGCCAGTTAGGTTCTAGTCTCTGACCATAGGCCATGAGTAAAGAAACAATCATTGCTGCGATCGCCGTAATGATAGCCAAAATAAAGCTGTGCTGGGCTAAATCCCAAAAGTCGCCATCAAATGCTGAGTCTAGGTTATTCAGGGTCAGATGTAGCAGATAAGCCCCAGGTACAATAAATCCCAGACAGGCAGGTAATAAACAGGCAGCTAAGGCGATTAAACTTTGCCACGTATTGAGTTCAAACGGCGTTAATCTCGCAATAGAGCTGGAGCTTTCATAATACTGAGCTGCACTGCGTGATCGCCTTTCTAAAACGATCAGAATCAAAACAAAGATCATCAGGAAAGCTGCCAGTTGGGCTGCTGCTGCCCTTTCTCCCATCCCTAGCCAGGTACGATAAATACCTGTCGTAAAGGTATTAATGCCAAAATATTCAACCGTACCTAAATCGTTGAGAGTTTCCATCAGCGCTAAAGCTAATCCTGCTATAATCGCCGGTCTTGCCAGAGGCAGAGCAACGGTAAAAAAACTTTGCCAAGGACTACAGCCTAAAGAACGGCTTGCCTCAATTGTGCATACAGACTGTTCGAGAAATGCAACCCTTGCCAGCAAATATACGTAGGGATACAGCACCAGTAGTAACATAATTGCAGCACCCCCAAGCGAACGAATTTCGGGAAACCAATAATCCTGCACGCTTGTCCAACCAAACAAATTCCTCAGGGCTGTTTGTACGGGTCCAAAGTAGTCAAGCATCGAGGTGTAGGCATAAGCCAAAAGATAGGCAGGAGCGGCCAAGGGCAACAGTAAACCCCACTCTAACCACCTGCTTCCCCAAAAGCGACACATCGTCACGAGCCAAGCTGTCGCAACTCCAATCAGACAAACGCCAGTTCCCACCAGCAACATTAGCCAAAGAGAATTAACAATATAGTCCTGCAAGACTGTTTCAACTAGGTGCGACCAAATAGCACCAGAGGGAGTAAAAACGCTGCTGAAAACAAATAAAATTGGCAGAGCAATGATTATAGCGATCGCCATAACCAAGACAGTCCAACTACTAAAGCTAAGACGCCGAAGTATTTTACGGGGAAGAGAGAAAATCAAAGTTGCTTGCTACCGTTACTAAGCGATGGTTAAGGTTAATGCTCAAATTTTAGCTGTCCCTGCTGCTTGTCGATAAAGTTTTTGTAGCTAATTTCGGAACAGCGAGGATTCGACCAAAGTCAAGTTACTTTGAGAGTAACGGCATCAATGCTTACCAAAAAAAGTTGCAATATTTAACGGGGAATATAGAAGTGTAACTTAACTACGATTAAACTTATCGAAACCTTTTCAAGATGATGTCCGACCAGCTTTAATGCAAATACAGATCTTTTTAACAGCAGTTTTCGAGACAAAGATTTTCAGATCTGAAACAATACAATATCGTGGAAAAAAGCGATGAATGAGCCGTCGAAGCGAGATATCCTGCTTGTCGAACTAGAGAAAGAACGTTCTGTCCGCCGAACTGCCAGCTTACTATATGCCAAGCGATCGCGTATTTATGAGGAACTAGATCGTTTAATCGCTCATCTATCTTTACTAGTTTCTGTACCCCAAAAAACAGCCGAAGATCCGCAACCAGAATCGGCAATTTTAATTGAAGCAGCAAAAAGAATCGATGATCCAGTCTTTACTAATTTGATAATTCAGCTCATTCAGGAGCGACAGGGTTAACTATTCTCAATTAAGCTATTTACTCAATCAATCTGACTAAATTTTGCCAAAAGGCTGCCCATACTTGTGCCAATTTTCTTTATTAAACGGCGACTGCCAGCGTAAAATTAATTTCCGCTCTAGCTTTAGTCTTGCCGTGCGATTTTCTGGGGTATCGTACCAAAAGGCGCTGCATATTTTTACTTCCAGATCGTATTTACGGTGCAGTTCCACGTAGTTCATAATGTAGTCGCGACAGTCATGAACTCCATTCCATCTCTGTTTCGCCGTCTGCATTGTTTCGCCGACGTAAAGCAGTAGGGGGACAGCGTTATCGATTATGAAATAGATGCAAATTCTTTCTCCGTGTTCCTTTGAGCGATAGAAGGTAGAGGAATGTAGCTTGAGCTGAAAAGGGTTAATTGCTTCGTGGTCGCAATGACTCTTAGGCGGATCGAAAAGGCTAGTTTGCTGGGGTGGTTTGGTCGCCAAAGCTCGCTGCTGATCGAGAAAAATTCGCTGTTTCCACTTCACCAAAGCTTCTTGACTCATTAGCTGCTTGGGTTGCTCGACTCGGTAAGCCGATTTAGCTTCAAATAATTTAAACTGTTTCGACACGGCGATCGCTCAATATAAAATAACCAGTCGCATATTGTATCATTTGTCGATTGCGAGAAACCCAAAATTTTTAGATTTTATCTAAGTTGATTAGGAAGATGAAGCGGATGTTTTTTTTGTGGATAACTTGAGCCCTAGGCTCTGAAAATAGGCTGTGCCAACGGCAAACAGGAAGACAAAATACGCCACTACCTGCCCTAGATATAAAGTCTGTCGATAGCCAAATAAAGCCTTCAAGACAATTCCTGGAAATTCTTGGTCGGGTAGCAGGCTTGCTCCGTCCCAAACTTGGCTACCCAAAATACAGGAGTCACCACCGATGCACCAGCTAGCCATCGATAGCTGAGACATCAGGCTCAAGGCTGCATCAAAGTGTTTGAGCGCGCCCATAACTAAACCACCGACAATCAAAAGTAAGAATACCCCCATGATTTGAAAGAAAAGACGAATATTAATCCTTACTCCCAAAGAAAATAGAGCAATACCCATAATTGCTGCGAGACTTAGACCAGCGATCGCACCCACAGCAGGCAAAGTCCATGTCTGCTGAAATTTTGCCAAAATAAACAGAACTGTTTCAAAACCTTCTCGTACCACAGCAATAAAAATCAGCAGAAACACCGCCTTACCAGAATTCTCGTTACCTAAAGCCGAGGTAATCGAGCCTTCAATCTCACCTTTAAGAGATTTTGCCTGTTTGGTCATCCACAGCAGCATCCAGCTCAACATAGCGATAGCCACTACGCCAAACATTCCTTCCAGGATTTGCTTAACTACAGGAGCATAAATTCCTCCCGCTGTTTCGACCCCAGACACTACGCCATTCAGCAGAAAGCCAACCGCAATACTCGCCAAAATTCCCGCAGCTATGCCTAAATACACCCAACGATAGAGTTGAGTCTGTTCTGCTTTCTTAAGACACGCCATCACAATGCCGACAACTAAGGCAGCTTCGAATCCTTCCCGTAGAGTCACAAAAAAAGTTGGTAATGCAGCAGTAAAATCCATGTTTATCGTCGTTCTAATTAATTTCCGTACTATCTCAGTGCATGTGGGCAGTTGGGAATCGGTAGTTGGGAATTAGGAAATAATTAACCAGCAATCAAGCTCCAAAACCAGGTAACGGTAAAGAAGGTGATGACGGCAAATCCGAGCACAATTAGGGTCAACAATAAAATTAAGCCGAAAATAAACAGGCGATCGCCCTGGCTAGACTCAGCGATGTCAAGATGTTTTTCTAACAGCTCAATATTTTTGACGTTGGCTTTCCAACCCAGATCGAACAGATCTCCCACAACAGGCACCGTCCCCGCAACTGAGTCAACCACAATGTTGCCGACCATTTTCCACAAAATCTCGCGAGGAATGCCCATTCTGGCAGCTTCAACCACGATATAAGCAGCAATTCCCCCTGTTAAGGTATCTCCACCTCCAGGCAACAAACCCAAAATTGGATCTAAGCCAAAGCTAATTTTAGTTCCAGGAATAGTAATCGCGTTATCCAACAGCTTACTAACCCGTCGCAGTTTAGTCAGCTTGCCAATGTGCTTTGCAGGAGGTGTTTTCATCTTCAATCTCAAAACCGATCTTTCTCTAGTCTAATCAGTCTGTCAAATATAGCGATCGCTCAAAAGATAGCTATTCGCCAAGTAAGTCTGCTAGCGCCAGGCGAATTTGCTCGATACGTCGACGATTAACGCCCAAATCTGACTCCCCGACTCGCGAAGCGGATCTCACCTGAATCACCTGCTCTCCTTCAGGAAAGTAGAATTCAGCATCATCGACAAACTTAAAAATACGGCTGGTAGACTCTGTGTGGATATAGTCTCCAGTATCTTCGATTACTTCCGTACGGGGAACAACAGATAAAACTTTTAATAATGCCTCTTTTACCTCATTGCGATCGCCAGCATAAGCGATTGGTTCAACGGCATGTTCTTCGTCGCCGTCTTGACTGACAACACAGTTAGGTGAGCTGGGACAGGGTGATAGACGACCGTTGCTTAAGCCAATATCTGCCATTGCTGGGTTTACGGCTAGAAACAGGGCGATCGACAGACCCAAAATAATTGATAAGAAACGAGACATGAATAACTTACTCTTTGTGAAAATACTCTTTTCACTATAGATTGATTCTTAACTTTTATTAAGCAATTTTACTCCCTCGCTCGAAATTTAGGTTTGACAGTTGAGATCTGTGCGCATCTGTTGAGGAGATTTTAACGGTGCAAGACATGGTTACTAAGATGCATTTGCCTGAGGCAGCAGTAACCTCTGCTCGCATTTTTCAGGTTTGTGTATACCATATCCTTGGGCGTAGTCAATGCCAATTTCAGCTAGTATTTGAGATATTTGCTCGTTTTCAACAAATTCAGCAATCGTTTTAATGTTCATTCTTTGAGCAATGGAATTAATCGCACCCACCATGGCGCGATCGGAAGATTCTGTAACAATATTTTCAATCAGACTGCCATCAATTTTCAAGTAGTCAATGGGCAAGTCTTTGAGATAGCTAAAAGAAGATAATCCACTGCCAAAATCATCTAAAGCAAATTTAACCTTTAGTTTTTTCATGGTTGAAATAAATTTCAGAGCCTGAGATATATGAGAAATTGCCGCAGTTTCAGTAATTTCAAAGCAGATATAGGCAGGATCTACATCAGATGAGTTGAACAAGTTGAGAACAAAGTCAACAAAATCATGATTACTAATGCTAATTCCAGATATGTTGATTGAGATCATGGTTTTTTGATCGGGGAAATAATTATCGTAGTTATTGACTACTGTTTCTAATACCCAGCGATCGATAATTGTAATTACCCCATATTTTTCAGCAGCAGGAATGAAGAGTCCTGGAGAAATATGTTTACCAGTTCGATCTTGATATCTTAGTAGAATTTCATAATGCTCATGATTATCGTTGGGGTTAATCGATTTTATTTGCTGCTTAACTAAATAAAATTGCTGTTGTTCAATTGCCTGAGAGATGCTAGAAATATATTCCATTTGCATTTGCACATTATTCAAATCTATATTGTCTGTCCCAGCAATACAAAATCTGCCTCGACCCAAATCTTTGGCTCTGTAGCAAGCTAAATCAGCTTTACTTAATAGTTCGATCGCATCAAATGGGTTATTGAGAATTGAGATGATGCCAATACTAATACCAATATCAAAGAAGCGATTGTGCCATTGAAAACGATTTCTACCAATACAGTCAATTATGTTTTGACAAATAGACTGTGCATCTGCCATCGAAACGTCTTTTAGCAGTAAACCAAACTCATCTCCACCCAAGCGCCCCAAAATATCTTCTTCTCGTAAACAATTACTAATCAGGCTAGTTACTTCAGTCAGTAAAGAATCTCCTACTAAGTGCCCAGCAGTGTCATTTACCAGTTTAAAACGATCTAAATCTAGATAGCACAATACTGATGATGTTTGAGAGTTCAAAGTTTCATCTACTGTATTTTTCAAATGACTAATAAATTGCCGTCGATTGACTAATCCAGTTAAAACATCATAAGAAGCTTGATAGGCGATCGTTTTTGAGAGATTGTATTCCTGAGTTATTTCTCTCTTGTTGCCTCGGTATCCTAAATACTCTTTGTTCTGATCATAAATAGGTTTCCCGTTTAGCTGAAAAATGCGAACTTCATGATTAGGCTGGGCTACTTTGAAAACTAAATTTGTGATCGGTTCGCATCTGTGGATACTTGTTTCAAACTTATCCCAAGGAAAATCAATTGCATAGCTTTTCTTGTATGCTTGTCTTAGTTTCTTGCCCAACAAAGCCTGCGGCGCTTCATCATAAAAATATTCCGTATCTCCAGATATGTAGCAAATGTTAGAGTTAACATCTATTTCCCAGAATATATTCGTACCTAACTCGGCTAAATCTTTATAGCGAGATTTATTTTCTTGGAGTATTCTTTTGGTGATTGAGCCTCTTCTAATGATCTCTATTAAAAGCATAATGATGATCAAGGAAATACCAAAGGCAGAAGCCGTAAACCATACCAGAGTTTTATATGTATGGTAAAACGATATATTCTGATTAATGATTTTTGATTTTGCTGGTAATTTATTTAGTTTAATATTATTTTTTTCTAATTCTTCGGCATCAAATATCCAATGATTGTCAGCCTTGATAATGGGGTCAATCTGGTCTACAGATGTTCCTCGTAAAATATTTTCAACTATGCCTGCAGCCTGTTTTGCATGGTGCTTGCCATCAAGAAATTTGCCACCGACAATTCCTTGATTCAACATTTGTGAGTTTAAGCCATAGATCGGATTATCAACATAAGATTTGATAATTTTAGTTCCCTCTATAAAATTGTATAGCTCACCATTAGAATTATTCTTTCTGATTTGCCCAATTAATAGAATTGGAGTGCTTCTTGCATACTGTTTCAAAGTATTTTGAATATTACCAGAAGTTAAATCATTAATAATAATAATATCCAGAGGACAACCACTTAATTCATAACACTCATTGATCTTAGCCAAATTTGCCTGACCAGTTTGAGTTGTATCATTGATGATAATTATTTGATCTGATTGTGTTTGCTGGGCAGCTTCAATGATAGTCTCTGCAACATGTCTATTTTCAAAGATCCCAGTAGAATTAGGTAAGTTTAAAATTTCAGGATCTACATGATTAATTCCTAAATAAACAATCGGCAGGTCAGCAAAATACTTTTTCCTTTGTTCGGTAAGTGCTGTTAATCCAGGATCGTCAGATACCATAAGTAAATCTAAATTTATCTGATGATATTTTTTTTGAATATATTCGAAAAATAATTCGCTGTGGTGTAGGCTAGGATGCGCTTTTGCATCTAAAAACTCATGAAAAATCTTAACATTACCAATATTTGCTGATAATTTTTCATCTATACCCTGTTTAATACTCTTTGTCCAAGAATTATTCTCACTATAAGAATGTATAACCAAGACATTTTCTTGTGCAGATACTTTTACTGCGCCAGCAAGAGAGAATAAAATAACGTTACTTAAAAATAATAAATATTTTGTGGTCTTATTATTAAATAATTTATTCTTAAACATTTAAGACATCTATAATTCAGTAATATTATAGACCGT
>JBCBEA010000095.1:0-10135 GCA_038529195.1 Cyanobacteria bacterium J06600_6 | reverse complement strand
AAAAAACAAAAATAAATTATTTTAATATTTTCAAGATCGGCACTGAAATAAGAAGCTGCCGTTTATTTATAGTCGTTCTAATTAATTTCCTGACTATCTCCGTGATTTGTTCGGGGAACTAGGGACCAGAGACTAGGTATTGGGAAGCAATAACTAGTACTCACATTCGCACGGTTCTTATTTGAAATGACTATAGCTTAATTTTTTTCAGTGACAATACTTAGTTGTTTATTTTTAGTATATTTAATAGCCGAAACTATAAATTTACGATGAAATCATCATTAATAAATATGCTCGTAATTTAAAATATAAATATGAAATACAACTATATTATCTAACAAACTTTTGCAGTTATGAAACTACCTAAAGTCAGTATCTTATTTAGCATTTCTATCTTAACTTTAACAGCTTCATTCGTAATGAATAGACCAGTTTTAAGCCAAGAGGTGCAGTTTTTCTGTGGCAAGAGTCAAGCCGGTTCACCCGCAACTATTGTTCGTTCTTCTAAACATGGTGATAAAACCATGATTGTTTGGAATTCATCTCACTTTCAAGCAAGTGGTTATGGTAACCAGCGTCGCTGTAATGATGTTACTCAAAAATTCCAAAATTTTTATAATCAAGGTACTCTCAAGTATTTAGTTAATGGCACTAGTAACGGACAGGCAATTATCTGTGCTATTCCTAACAAAAAGACCGCTTGTAATGATGAAACTCAGCTATATACCTTAAAAACTAGAGGTGAAGCTACAGTCAAACTAAAGCAGCTTCAAAGTATTAGAAGTGGTGCGAGCGGTAGACCCATGTATGAAAGCAATGCAAGGGTTTACATCGACTTCAACGAATATCTCAACCGTGATGAAGCTACCGCCAGCCTCGAACCAAAACTGCCCGCTGTCGAAGCTAGCAACACTAATAATGTAGAAAACGACAATTCCCTTTTTTAAATCTATTAAATTTGACTAACCGAATGCAATCTTACTTGATTTATATTGAGTAAGATTTTTTTGTAAATATTAAAACTAGGTGAAAAACATCGTCTTTATTTTATAATTTTTGTCTTTGCTATCAAACTTTCGATAGAGGCGATCGCTATGGCTGTGATTTTAATGATTCTTTCTTTTAGTAGAAAGATATTCATTTGATTTTAGCCAAGATTGATGAGAAATAGATACACGGAAAATAAATCTAAAAAATTAAAATTATGAATACCGAAGATAAATCGCAGCAAATTGCACAAAACTACGGCGAAAAGGCAAAAGAAAAGATGGATAAAGTGACTGCCGAACAGCCAGAAGAAGTAAAGGAAAGAATAGATAACGTGCAGGATGCTTTTCAAACGGCGATTGACTCAACAGAAGATGCCGTTAGCTAAATTGCTAAATAAGGGATAATTTTTTTTATCCCTAACATCTTTATTCATTAAAAATATGCCATTCGTCTACTTGCAATTAGCAAGTCGCTAGCCATAGATGCTCACGCCAATATTTAACTTTTTATAATCGCCATAAAGAATAAAAAAAAGATGCCAGTTGGCATCCCAAACATAAGGTACTTACTGTTTATTTTTCTATTCTTCTTCAACTATCTGACGGATACGCTGTTCCAAGCGATCTAGATCTAATCCCCCCTCATCACGATTAATCCGCCGAACAGTCCCGTTTACCTGACTCAAATCGCTGAGTAAATCCCGCAATATTTCTTGCTGCTGTCGTGACTGAGTAATCTCTTTTGGCTCTTGAACAATATCGCGGACAATAGTCGATTCTGTGCGGGATGCGACTAAAGGCGCTTCTTCTCCCTCAATGTGGACAAAAGTACGCCTTCCTGAGCCTCTTTCCTCTTCAATTGGAACTAAAGCGGTAACGCGATCGCTACGCACGTATTTCCCAAAACCAAGGGGTACTAATACCGATGATTGTATTTTCATATAAGACTTAACTTCTAATTATTGTGCTATTTGCTGCTGCTTTACTAATATCATTATAAAATCTCTGTATCCTTTACTATGTATGGTTATTACGCACTATAAACCATGGTTAATAGCCTATTGTTTTCAGAGTTAATCTGCTAGTTTTAATTACAGTTAAATTGTCAGAATAAACCCTTAGATAGAAGCGATCGCTGCTAATAATCATTTATGTTCAGATAAAGTTTTAAGAGCAAATTTTATGACCTACACCGAACCAGCTTTAGCAATCGAGGGCATTACTGAAACAGTAATTATTAATTACTTTTCCTCCTTTAATCGGGGAGAATTCACTCGTACCGCATCTTTGTTTGCCGAGACAGGGGAACTACTCGCACATTTTGAAAAACCTATTATTGGCAGAGATCGGATTGCTGCTTATCTGAATCAGGAAGCAAGAGGAATGATAGTGTTACCTAAACAGGGAACTTGCGAAGCTAACCATGATTCAAGAGAATATAAGGTCATAGGGAAGGTAAAGAATTCGCTATTTAGTGTCAATGTAGCCTGGTATTTCACCCTAAATCAGGAAAATCAAATTACTACGGCAAAAATCAGCCTGCTGGCATCTCCTCAAGAATTATTAGGTTTAAAGTCAAAAAGAGATGCCAGAGAGTCAGTCTGAGTTATATAAATATCTATCAATAGTTGAAGTAATTAAAAAAATTCTATCTATCTTGCTATAGTTTTCAGCTCAGAAAAAAACCAATAATTTAATAAATAACAGCTTTAGCAAAGTAAAGCTTCTAAACGTAATAATCAAAAATTTTAATCAATATGGCTACAGCTACTTCAGACCAAAGCATTTCTCGCGCCCTAAGTTCTTACGGTAATTTATCTACAGACGACAAACTTGCCTTTCTTTGGTACGTATATATCAAAATGGGAACTTCTGTAACCCCCGCAGCACCTGGCGCAGCAGCAGATGAAATTGTTGAAGGGCTTTTCAATCAGGTAAAAGAACTATCTCATGAAGAACAGCTAGGCGAGCAGCGCAAAATTATCGAGTCTCAAGATAGCCTTATTTCTCGCGAATACGGTGCTTTTAGCGAAAACAGTAAACTTTACTTCTGGTATCGTCTAGCCCAGGGAATGGAAGCAGGAACAATCATTCCCGTCCCCGACAATTATGAACCCAGCGGTAGCGTCACCGAACTGTTATCTCAAATCGAAATTATGAAATTCGAGCAGCAAATTACCCTACTTCGTAATGCTGTAATTGATGCGGGTGCAGAAGCAAAATCTGGTGCGGCAATTTAGTCGTAAGCAGCCTTAAATCTACCAATATAAATAAAGCTTAACTATAGGTATGGACGTTTACTTTCTGGGTAAATGTCCATTTTTTTTGCTGTGGTTTGAAATCTTGACTGTCAATAGCTTTTATCTATGAAAAGAATTGGTAAATCTACTGCCAATCAAGGCAAAAATTTCGGTAAGGTACTTCTATATAGATTTTCAAGCGAGACTAATAGTTTTAGAGCTAATCTAACTCAGAACTTAGAGTTTAAAGTTACTCTGAACACGATCGCCATTGCAGAGGAGAATATAATTAATGTCTGACAATCGAAGAAGTAAAGAAGTAACTGAAGGTAACCAGCGATCGCCAAATCGAGCGATGTTGCGGGCGGTAGGTTTTGGTGATGATGATTTCACGAAGCCGATTGTTGGCTTGGCTAACGGCTATAGCACCATAACTCCCTGTAATATGGGTATCAATACCCTTGCCCTGAGAGCAGAATCGGCGCTAAGAGATGCGGGGGCAATGCCCCAAATGTTTGGCACAATCACGATTAGCGATGGGATTTCTATGGGTACGGAGGGGATGAAATATTCTCTTGTCTCCCGCGACGTGATTGCCGACTCAATCGAAACCGCCTGTAACGGGCAAAGTATGGATGCGGTACTGGCTATTGGTGGCTGCGATAAAAACATGCCCGGGGCAGTATTAGCGATCGCCCGCATGAATATTCCTGCTATCTTCGTTTACGGTGGCACGATCAAGCCAGGTAAGCATAATGGCGAAGATCTAACTGTGGTTAGTGCTTTTGAAGCCGTTGGTAAATTTAGCGCGGGTAAAATCGACCAAGCTGAGCTAGATGCGATCGAGCGTAAAGCCTGCCCTGGTGCGGGTTCTTGTGGGGGTATGTTTACCGCCAACACTATGTCTTCCGCATTTGAAGCCATGGGAATCAGCCTACCCTACTCTTCAACCATGGCAGCCGAAGACGAAGAAAAAGCCGAAAGCACGGAGAAATCAGCCTTTGCTCTGGTTGAGGCGATTAAAGCCCAGATACTTCCCCGTCAAATTCTGACTCGTAAAGCTTTTGAAAATGCCATTACCGTCATTATGGCTGTCGGCGGTTCGACTAATTCCGTCTTACACCTACTGGCGATCGCTAATACAATCGGCGTTGAGCTAACCTTAGATGATTTCGAAGAGATTCGCCAAAGAGTCCCCGTGATCTGTAATCTTAAGCCATCGGGACAGTACGTTACCGTCGATCTGCATGATGCAGGGGGTATTCCTCAAGTAATGAAAATGTTGCTAGCGAATGGCTTGCTGCATGGCGATGCTTTAACCGTCACGGGCAAAACAATTGCAGAACTCCTGGCAGATATTCCCGAACATCCTCCCGCAGATCAGGACGTAATTCGTCAGTGGGATAACCCCGTGTACAAGGAAGGACACCTAGCAATCCTTAAGGGCAATCTGGCTAGTGAAGGCTCGGTAGCCAAAATTAGCGGCGTCAAGAATCCTGTAATTACTGGTCCAGCCAGAGTATTTGAGTCAGAAGAAGAATGTCTCGATGCGATTCTCGACGGCAAAATCAAAGCAGGAGACGTGATTGTCGTCCGCTATGAAGGTCCTAAAGGAGGTCCTGGCATGCGCGAAATGCTTGCTCCCACCTCCGCAATTATTGGTGCAGGATTGGGTGATTCAGTTGGCTTGATTACTGATGGACGATTCTCTGGCGGTACTTACGGTATGGTCGTTGGTCACGTTGCTCCCGAAGCTGCGGTCGGCGGGACAATTGCCCTAGTTAACGAGGGAGACAGCATTACGATTGATGCGCGCCAAAAACTGCTACAGCTAAATGTTGATGAGGCAGAATTAAAACAGCGTCATAGTCAATGGCAAAAACGTCAGCCCAAATATCCGAGAGGCGTGTTGGGCAAATATGCCAAGCTGGTTTCTTCTAGTAGTTTGGGTGCGGTTACAGATTTAGATCTACATAGCTAGTTAGCACTCTCGCAATAGGGGCGAATAATAATCGACGATCGCCCCGTTTTTTCATAAAAATAAGTCCTTATTTGTTCGCGACTATTTAAAACATAATTGATTGTGGCAGACTAATGTTGAAGTTTATTCCCGAATATGATTATCTGATTGAAGAATATATTGATGTCGAATATGGCAAGCAAAATTGTCTTAAAGTTAATCAATTTATAGAGAAATGTAAATAAGATTTTGAGGTTGTAAGCTGGTAGCAAAAGTTATGGCAATAGCGAAATAACACGCTTTGTATACTGACGCTCTTTAAGCATTAAAACTTTTTGTCTTTGGCGAATTCCCTGGGTATTGCTCGGCTCAATTTCTAGTCCGCGATCGTAGGAATTAACCGCCTCATCGTATTTACCCAATCTACTAAGGGTTAAGCCATGATTAAACCAGGCAAAAGCATTTTTCTCATCAATTTCAATCGCCCGTTCGTAAGCAGATAGGGCTTTGTCATACTGTTTTAGTTTGCTAAAGGCATTACCTCGATAGATCCAGAGATAAATATCCCCATCATTGATCGCGATCGCTCGGTCATAATTGGAGATCGCCTGTTGATATTCCCCGAGGTAATAGAAAGAGTCTCCGCGATAGCTCCAGGTACTCGCATTGTCAGGAATTTCTTTGATTACGCGATTAAAAGCAGCGATCGCTGACTTATATTGCTTTTGATAGTAAAGTGCTTTGCCCAAATTGTGCCAAACTCGAAGGCGATCTGGGTCGATCTCAATTGCCTGGTGATAAGCCTCTGCTGCTGCTGCGTATTTGTCTAAGTGGTATAGCACCTGACCTTTTTTATTCCAGGCGGCAGAATCTTGTGGATTAATCTCAGTCGCCCGTTGATAGGACTGCAGCGCTGCCTCATAACGTTTTAGACTTGCCAAGGCATTACCGCGACTGAACCAAATATCCCCGTCTTGGGGCGCGATCTTGAGGGCGCGATCGTAAGAATTGATCGCCTTTGCATACTGTTTTAATTGCTTGAATGCTATGCCACGGTTATACCAAGCGTCAATATAGTTTGGGTCGAGCTTAATCGCCGAATCTAAGGCTGCGATCGCCTGATGATATTGTTCAACCTGATAGAAAACATAGCTTTTGGCAAACCAGAGTTTTGCATCTTCGCTGTTGATATCGATTGCCCGATCATAGGCAGCGATCGCTTCTGGATACTGCTCGAGTTTTTGCAGCACATGACCCTTTGCCCACCAGGCAGAGTAATAGTTAGGGTCGAGTTCAATAGCGCGATCGTAAGCAGATAGAGCTTCCTGGTATTGTTGACTCTTAACAAGCTGATTGCCGAGGTCATAGGCGTCAACAGCAGCAATACTATTTAGCTCTAGAAAGTTTGATTGCTTCAGGGCGATTGAGTCATTTGTCAGAGGCATAGCTTCCGACCTTAATTTTTGGGGATAACCAATCGTGGCAATTAAAATCAAGCCTAGAGGTAAATATCGAGTCTTCATTTGCTGCTTGTAAAATGCTGTTATCCTACAAAGTTAATCAAATGTACGACTCATAGCTGTGATATCAAGCTGGGGCTTTGGAGGTCAAAACTTGCCAGACAACTGTAGGATGATACAGATATAAAGGCGATCGCAGTAGATGGGTAACTTCGATAAACATCAGGTGCAAACTAGGTTTGGTAGCCGAAGCGCTAGCCAGCCGATTCATATAGCCAGTCATCAGTTTGGATACTACTCCCTCTGATTTTTGCTGACCACCAATGGTTGTGGGGAAACGAGAGTCTTGGCTAGTGGCGATCGTCCAGTGAAAAGCATTATTTTTGGCTAGCTGTTTTTGGAAATGATTATTATCTAACTTACCTACAGCCGATTTATCTAACCAAGCCTGTAAGGTTTTTGCTCCTAAAGCACTGACCGTCATTCCCTGACCATAAACGGGACAGAGGGCGCAGACTGCATCTCCTAGAGCCACAAAGCCAGCAGGGAGGTCTATTTGGTCGTAGTCTCGGCGACGATTGGCAGTGGCACGGTGGGCATGAATAGGTGAAGAGGGTTGGGCATTGGCGATCGTCTGATAAAAATCTGGCTGGGCTAAACTCTGGGCAAATTCTAAAAATCCGCGATCGTCTAGGGGTGGGAAGTCATGACCATAACCGCCCAAAGTCGCAATTAACTCCCCATTTTCGATTCTGGCTAGATAGCCCAGACGTTTGTCTTGGGGAGGAGTCTGGGAAATTAACAGGATCTTCCAGTCTGGCAGGGAATCTGGGGATAGCCGATAGCGACGGGTCGCATAGCCAAGATGAGGATTAACTAATGTTTCTGGCGGGACATTCTGACCGATTGCCTCTAGCCATTGAGAGGCGCTCGAACTTCGACCGCTAGCGTCAACAACCAGATCCGCCGCGAGCTGTTTGCCTGAATATAGCTTTACCCCCGTAACGCAGTTTGTTTCAGCCTGATAAACTAATCCTGCTACCTTACTTTGCTCAAGAATTTCAATTCCGTCTAGCTTGAGTAACTCTTGGCGAATTGTCCATTCCAAAACATAGCGACTACAGGTAACGGAAACAATCTCAGAAGGCTGTTCTGTCTTCGCGCCCCAATGACCTTCTAGATAATGCTGAAACTCTTGCGCCCAGTCAATCTCAAGTACACCATGATTTTGTAACTGTGCCTCAATGCCAGGAAAAAATTCGGCTAATAGGCGATAACCTTTCGTGAGTAATACGTGAGGCTGCACTGATTGGGGAACCCCACGACGTGCCTGAGGATTTGCGGGCAGCTCATCGCGATCGAGAATAATCACGCGCTCAAAATAATCTGACAGTACCCTGGCACTCAACATGCCTGCAATGCTGCTGCCAATGACGATCGCTTTGGTTCCTAATGGTTTTTTCAGATCTCTATTCACTTTTACTTAAAATTATTTTAAATCAGCATTTATATCTTTCTTTATCTTGAAGAAATAAGCAGGCAAAATGCAAGCAAGGTTTTCTTTGTGTCTGACTAGCGCATCTTTTGTAGCTTGAGCATGGTGATACACAACATCAACCATAAGAAACCAATGCCATAGCCACCAATAATATCTGTTGGCCAGTGCACTCCTAAGTAGAGACGACTGATACCGATAGCGGCGATCGTTAAAACTGCGATTAAATAAATTAACCAAGACCATTGCGGAAAGCGGGTGGCAAATAAATAAGCCAGAAATCCGTATAAAACCGTTGAGCCTAAAGCATGACCGCTGGGATAGCTAAAGGAAACCTCTTCAACCGCCGATTGCCAGAGATCGGGACGTGTTTTGCCAAACACCGATTTTAAACCATAGCTGAGAACTACTCCGCCAGCACAGTCAATCATAAAGATCTTGGCTTCTGGGTAGCAGCGTTTCCACACCAGTAAACCGAGAGTAATAGCGGCGACGACGGAAACAAAATCAGGGTTATTCAGACTGGTTACTAGATGCATCAGCCGATCTAGAGTCGGATTGGCAAAATCGTGAATCCAGAGCAAAATTGTCTTGTCAAAGGCAAAAGCATCCTGTTCTAGCACCTCATCAGAAATTTCGGCGACGACATAAATAATTAGTAGGCAGCTAACGATCCCCACAACTCCGACGGTGGCAACAAGAGAAGCTAACTTAGGATTAATTTGATTTCGCCAAAATTTAGCTACCGGCGATAAAAAATTTTGCATAATCGATAAAATTTTAAAAGCTATTTTTAACAGTTATTTGGGTGATATCTAAAAGATCTTAATCTCCAGTAATTTCTATAATGATCAGCAACTACAAACTCAACTAAGGAGATACTAAATTCTTGCAACGCCGTAAATTTATTAATTGGCTTAGTGGTACAGTTGGCTTGACTGTGGGTAGCCGTTATCTTCTTCCTGCTCAAACAATCGCTGAAAATTCTGTCGTCTCTCCCAAACAAGCCCCAGCTTTTCGTTTTGCTGCCATCGGCGACGTGGGGACGGGCAAAGCCGGGCAAATGGCGATCGCCAACGTCATGAATGACTATTATCAGCAGCGTCCTCTAGAGTTAGTTTTGATGGCTGGGGACAATATCTACGAAGATGGCAACATTAGAAGAGTTGGCGCAACCTTTAGTAAACCCTATCACTACCTCCGCCAGCAAGAAGTTCCCTTCTATGCCGTCTTGGGCAACCATGATGTACTCAGCAACAACGGCGAAGATCAGGTAAATTTTTCCTCGTTCAATATGCAGGGACGTTACTATACCTTTAGTCGCGATCTAGTTCAATATTTTGCCCTCGATACTAACGTTTCAGTCTGGAAAGAGCAGTTTGAGTGGTTGGAAAAAGCTCTTGCCGAGTCCACTGCTACCTGGAAAGTTGTGCTGGCTCACCATCCCGTCTATTCTTCGGGACTACATGGCAGTGATAAGCGACTAATTACCATGCTCTCCCCCCTATTTAAACGCTATGGAGTGCAGCTATATATCAATGGTCACGATCATAATTACGAACGCACTGAAGTTATTGACGGAACCACCTATCTAACGGTTGGCGCAAGCGCAAAAACCCGTCCTATATTTGGCAAATCCGACTGGACGGCACACTCAGCAGCTAGATTAAGTTTTGCCACTATTGATGTTTATCCAGAGAGACTAGAAATTCAGGGAATCGGCAAGAATGGCAAAGTATTCGATCGCGGAGAAATAGTTGTTAATTAAATATGTTTAAAGTGGTAAATATATATGAACATTGAATTTTCCAGAGAACAAGAGCTTTTGATTAACGACATTGCTAAGTCAAATAATACAGACTCCAATGCCTTCATGAAAGAAGCTATTTTGCGAGCGATAGATATAGAAATCAAACGTAATTCTATAGGTCAGGAAATAGATGCTTTTGTTATTGACACAAAACGAAAAATAAAACCAAACATACGCATCT
>JBCBEA010000094.1:0-10174 GCA_038529195.1 Cyanobacteria bacterium J06600_6 | reverse complement strand
TTCACCCTCGACAGTTTACTTATCCGAAGGAAGTCCTTTATGGCAACGTAACTGTCTCGCAATTGTCCATTATTTAAACAGATCGATGAGGTGCGTAACATCAGTTCTTTAGTTAATTTCTCGTCAGCCATTTCTGAGCGTTCAAACGCTGGATAGTATACATGACCAGCAGTTCAAGATTTACTCTTCGCTCATCGATCATAAAAGATTCAATCGTGCTGGGTGCATTACCATAGGTAGAGCGAGAAAAAGCTTTTTGACCCTTAATATCTTCATCGGGAAAATAGATATTAAACTGGCGATCGCCATTTTGCCATTTCCCTACTACCTGCCAACAAGGTTCATTAGCGCTTACGCCTAGAATTGGCACTCCCTGCTGCACAAAAGTTAGCTCGGCATCTTCAATACCTGACTCCGCCATCGCTTTTTCTAATGTCGGCAGATAATGCTCCTGAATAAATTCAGCAAAAGGCTTGTCTTCTAGCTTGGGGGGTTTGGCTTTTTTTGCCTTAGCAGCGGGTTTAGCATCTGCGCTCTTGGCTGCTGCTGGTTTGGCTTTGGCAGCGGGTTTAGCATCTGCGCTCTTTTCTGCTGCTGGTTTAGCCTTGTCTTGATTGTTTGTTTCCTCTGCCATGTTCCACCAAATTTATAGCTTAAGCTAGGTATTGTCCTAATTGTGAATCATTCTATCACGGCTATTTGTGGCAGAGGAGGTAGAGAAAACATTCATTTTCGATACTAGCTATGAATAATTAAAGTGGCGATCGCTCCTCGGAAAAAGAAATAGGCATCCCAGATGATAAAGCTATATAGAGCCGTTAACCCAATGGTGATTACAACTTTCTTGAGGGTAAATACCCCTTCGCTTGCATAAGCCAGCCAGTAGATCATAAATGGCGTAGTTAGATAGCAGAAGAAGCCATATCCCATCGACTTCATGACTAGCTGCACCAGCTGATAATCTATGCTGTTCGATAATTTGAGAATCACAAACAGAGATAGCGTCCCAGCGATAAACTGAACAATGCTGTTTTTTAGCAGTACAAATAAAACACTTTTATTATTAGGCGAATTTTTCATGATTTTGCAGCTATTTTTTTTCGCCTTGGCTAAAAAAGACAGCTGTATTACTTTGAATTACTTAGTAATTATATCTAAGTATTTTCCAGTAATTTTTAAAGAATAGAACAAGCTTATCGAGAAATATGTAGTTGTGATGTGGGATTGGGAAGATAGCTATGAAAAAGGCTGAAAGGAGTGAAATCCAGTTCAGCCAGAATGGTTGTCAGATTTGATTGTTAATTTATTAAATGCTTTGAATCTGCTGTACACAGGCTTGGCAAGAGCAGCCTAGATGGCTAGATAAAGTTTTGCTGTTGCCGATAAGTTCTAAAGCTGGACTAATAACGTTTAGGTTAACCGTAGGTGATTGTACCTGATTAACAGAACCACCAGGATTAACAGAGGCGATCGCCGAATTACTGGCTAACAGTAAAGCGACAAAGCTAGTCGAGGCTGCTAAAAGACGTAAGATATTTTTAAACATAAATTGCTGATAAAAGTTTCGTTACGGAAATACATAACGCTATTCTAATTTGTTTTTAAAAAATCTGAGCAATGACAGTTAATTTATACTACTTACCAAGGCAGAGATAACCCTATGATGCACGGTTTCATTCCTCCCCAGCGTTACTTTCCCTATCTTTCCTGGCAGCAAATTAAAGCAATGCCAAATAAGGAAAATGTCGTTATTATTCAGCCAGTTGGGGCGATCGAACAACATGGACTCCATTTACCCGTTGCCGTAGACTCAGCTATCAGTCTGGGGGTAATAGGCAAAGCTCTCGAACAGCTAGGTAGTAATATTCCCGCCTACGCTCTGCCCTGTCTTTATTACGGGAAGTCTAACGAACATGCGGGTTTTCCTGGAACAATTAGCTTAAGCGCCACGACTCTTCTGTCTGTAATTCAGGAAATGGCTCAAAGCATTTATAATTCTGGCTTTCGGAAATTAATTTTAATGAATTCTCACGGGGGACAGCCACAAATCATGGAAATTGCTGCGAGAGATCTGCATCAAGAACATCCAGATTTTTCAGTATTTCCCCTCTTTACCTGGCGTGTTCCTCATTTGGCAGGAGATTTGTTAACCACGAAGGAACAAGAATATGGAATTCATGCAGGAGATGCTGAAACCAGTATTATGCTGTCTCTGCTGCCCGAATATGTACAAATGGACAAAGCCGTTAAGGAATATCCTCAAGGTCTACCAGAAAACAGCCTGCTTGACATGGAGGGTAAGCTACCTTTTGCCTGGCTAACCAGAGAATTAAGCCAGAGCGGGGTAATGGGAGATGCTACGGTTGCGACAAAAGAAAAAGGCGATCGCATTTTAGAATCCGTAGCCAAAGGTTGGGTACAGGTGATTGAAGATGTTTATCAATTCAAACAACCGAAAATAAGCTAATAACAACCCAGTAGTAGCTGATAGACACTCATCTTGTTTCACAATCTCATGATTAGACTTCTTGCGCGAGTCGCCCTTAACTATCTGAGAGATAGGGAAAAGGAGAAGGGTTAAAGGCAAAACAAGCTTACCTTCTATTCATACAAGAGATCTACTGACAGAATTAAAGTTTCTTTCTTCAGAGTAGAATTCCCTTTTAACTGTTAACTGTTGACTGTTAATTAAATCAAGCTGCTAATTGTTCGTCGCTATCTGCCTCGCAATGCGCCTGAATCACGGCGTAACATTCTTCTACCGAAGCTCTGTCAGTCATTGCTTCAACTAAGGCTTCATAGGACTCTTGATGTCTAGTTAAAAGATTTGTTGCCTGTAGCTGCGCCCAGCGTTCTTTTTGATTAAAGCCAATTTCGGGTAAGCCCGCCATCATTAGAGCCTGCTTGAGCTGTTGCCGATCTTCTGCTCCTCCTTGAGAGTTGCCATAAACTATTTTTTCCGCAGCTATGCCTGCCATCCAAACCGTACAAAAACGCTCTAGAGTCAGGCGCATTTTTTCTATCTCAAACGGTTTTGCCATTAGAGACTCGGTATCAAAACTAACTCCGCCTCTACCCAACTGCCCCTGCTTTAATACTTCCCAAGCCGTGAGAGTATAGCCTGTAATGGGAATTCCTAAGAAGTATGCCGTGAGAAAATGCCCTGCTTCATGATTGATAACGCGTTTGCGCTGTTCGCCAGAAGCAAATAAATCTAAAAGAAGAGAAACACCGCGACTGTTCCAGCTGAGAGTATCTGCTGTTGCTAAAGCTAGAATTCCAAAGGTTAAAGAAGCGGGGACAACGGGAGGGATATGAAAAATTGGACCAAGGAGGGAAGTCATCGTCATCAAGAAGACACCGATGGCAATTAAGTTTAGAGCAGTTTGGGGCATTATAAATGTTTTTATAAAATCTTATACATATGTTAAGTATATGGATTTTTGTTGGCAAACTGTATTAAATCAATAGTGAGATAATGACTTCCCGACTAAAACTGTATTATTCTTCGCTTTCAGCTGACTCTGATGTTTGAGCTGGGCTGGTGCTTTGAGATTCTTCCGCTTCGGTTTCAGTTGTTTGTTCGACGGAATTCGATTCTATTGGGGCAATTTCAGGGATCGGAATCATAAATAGGGCGCCGGCAGCGATCGCTAAACTAGAAAAACCGATCAGAACAGGGGTTAATCGCTCTGCTAAAGGTTGTTCGGGCTTACGATATCGCTTACTAACAGGCTGTAGCTCTAAAATCATGTTGGGTAAAACCGAACTATCAGCGTGAAACTGATCGATCGCATCAACGAGATCGAAAAGTTCAACTGTCGAGATCTCAATTTCTGTTTTAGTTTCACCACTATCGGGTTTTGGCTCTAGAGTCAGACGATGAAGATGTTTTTCGGCAATCGGACTAAGTGATACCTGGGGATATTCTGTATTGCCAGAGCGATCGGTGGTAAATAAGCCACTCAAAAATCCCTGAGCATAGTTGCTTACGGCGCGAGAAAGATTGCTCAAGAAGACGCTACCGCCACTGAGCTTTTGGTTAGATTTGAGCAGATGACATTCTGCGTTAATTAAAATCGACATTGGCAACTGTCCGCTCAAGATATCGGCGCTTTCGCTACTGACATCTTCCATGCCTTCCAAGACTAAATTGCAGTTAGGCAAACTATACTGTCTTCTGGTGTTCATAACTTAAGCCACCTCTCCATCAAACAAACTAAACCATACTCGCTGCATGCCTCTCGTACCAGTACAAAACAGTAGCTTGTTCAATAAAGATAAAGCCAATTCGTTAAGCTGTGCTTCAGAGTCAATGTAGGCTGACACTTTAGCACGACGAGAGTTCATTCGACTACGAAAATGAGCGCGAAATCGCTCTAAATATTCAGAAAGACGAAAATGATTGTCTAAGGGCAAATCCTTGGAACGCATCTGCTGTTCTGCCAACAATAGCTGTCGAATTATTACCATCAAATCCTGCGATCGAGAGGCAGCAATAATTACTAGCGCTTTGGCTTCTTCTAGGCTCAAATAATCTCTGGTATAAGAACGTCGCCAGGGATTACTACAGCGCAAACGCCAAAGATTAACCCGATGTTTAATTATCTCTTCGATGCCCAACTGTCGGGCGGTTGCCAACATTTGTTCTGATGCGCCCAACTCTAGAGCTTCTAAGGCTAATAATAAGAGATCAATTTGTTGTTGAGTTCGAGGAGAACAACCCTTAGAAGGAAGAGATATGTCTGGTAAAGTATTTAAAATTGAGGCTGGGCTGTCTACTACTGATTGATGTTCTGATTCTAAACTTGCAGATTGGCTCATTATAAAATTAAGTCCAAATTTGAGTTATCGATGATTATTCTTTGTCGAGGATAACAAATAATTCTCTGGTGTTATGATGCCATAGCTGTTCGACTCAAAAACCAGTCTAGCCTGATTTTTTGCAGTTTATTTACGAAATGCTCATGGAACTAAAATCATTAATCCGCGATCTTCCTGATTTTCCCCAGCCAGGAATTCTGTTTCGCGACATCACTTCTCTGCTGAATAATGCTCAAGGTTTACGTGAAACTATCGATCGCCTGAGCGAAGCGTGCCAAACTGCGAACCTAAAACCCGATTATATCGTCGGGATGGAATCGAGAGGATTTATTTTTGCAACTCCTTTGGCATATAAAATGAACGCGGGGTTTGTACCCGTGCGTAAACCAGGTAAGTTACCCGCTCCTACTTATTCTGTCAGCTATGAACTGGAATATGGAACAGATCGGCTAGAAATTCATCAAGATGCGATCGCACCTGGAGCAAAAGTACTAATTGTTGACGATTTATTGGCAACGGGGGGAACCGCAAAAGCAACTACCGATCTGTTGTCAAAGTTAGATACGGAACTGATTGGCTATGCCTTTGTCATTGAGCTGCTTGCTTTAAAAGGCAGAGAGAAACTAGCCAACGTGCCGACAATCGGCTTAATTCAGTATTAAAGTGGTTTGTAGATTGGTTACAGGATTTTGACGGTTAGATCGTAATCTAGGAGCGTTGGTCATAAAGCTAGTAGAGAGTATAGAATTGTCAGTGTTTTAAAGTCCTAGATTTAATTATCTTTAGTCAAAATCTAAGTCAAATGCTGCCCAAGTTACAGCTTATTAACTAAAAGTCAAACGCGCCTAAATCCAAATTATGGCGATACTATTTCGAGCTGTAAATTATTCTAACTATTAAATCAAGGAGTGAGGAGTGGGTAAGAAAAGTCAATTTATCAAGCTAGCTACTTTTGGCACGGCGATCGCTTTAAGTAATGTTACGCTCGCTAATGCCGAGCCGAGAGTCGATGCCAAGGTTAAACAAAATCTTGCCAGAGAAGAATCCCTCCAGGCAAAAGCAAAACTAGGTGACAGAATCTCAGCTAATCGCTCTCAGTCAGATCGGGTTTTTGATGAACTGATTGGTGAAACAATTGCTCAAGCCAGCGATAGCGATGCTAGAGACACAACTCAAGAAATTATCAAGCCCGCTCAACCGTCTATTCGCGATGTCGAAAACTTAAATCCGAGCGGGAATCCTCTCTCATTTCCGACTCAGCCTGATGAAGTTCGGGTCGATAGTCAGAAGCCGATCACGTTAGAACAGGCGCTAGAGTTATCTCTAAAGAATAATAAAGAGATAGAACAGGCAAGACTTCAGGTAGAAAGTTCTGGTTTTGCCCTAAGAGAGCAGAAAGCTGCTCTTTATCCGAATCTAGACTTGACGAGTTCTTTAACTTATAGCAACAGTCTTTTACTGGATACAGTCAGTGAGCAGAACATTGATGATCGGGTAGACTCAATTGTTGAAGCACAACAAGAAAATAATCCCGATCTGACAGAGGACCAGCTAGATGCGATTGAAGATGATGCACGAGATGATGTTGAAGAGCAATTTATTAACACCAACACCAGCAGCTTCGATTTTGATGGCGGTTTGGGCGTAACCTACAACATTTATACAGGCGGGCAGAGAGGTGCATCAATTCGGGCAGCGGAAAAGCAGCTGCGCAGTAATGAACTTGATTTAGAGAGAATTACCGAACAGGCTCGTTTTGAAACTGCCAGAGACTATTACAATCTGCAAAATAGCGATGCTCAGGTCGAAATCCAAAAGGCTGCGGTGGAAGATGCCACTCAAACCTTAAAAGATGCCCAGCTATTGGAGAAAGCGGGATTGGGGACAAGATTTGACGTGCTGCGAGCCGAAGTAGAGCTAGCTCAGGCAGAACAAAGACTAACAACGGCGATCGCCAATCAAAATATTTCTCGCAGACAGTTAGCCGAAACTCTCAGCGTATCTCACAGTACAGACCTATCTACCGCCGATGCGATCGAAGAAGCGGGAACGTGGGATCTAGAGCTGCCCGAAACGATTGTCCAGGCATTCAAAAACCGAGCTGAATTAGAACAGTTTTTGCTCCAAAGGGAAATTAGTGAGGAAAACCGGACTATTGCTTTATCTCAAACTCGACCAACCCTTAGCGCTCGTGCTAACTATGCGGTCAACGATGATTTTGATGATAACTTCGATATTACCGATAGCTATGTTTTAGGTCTAAACCTGCAGTGGCGACTATTTGACGGTGGTGCATCTAGAGCAGGCGCAAGACAGGCAGAAAAAGATATTGAGATTGCTGAAACTCAATTTGCTAACCAGCGCAATCAGATTCGCTTTGCGGTAGAACAGGCTTTCTTTCAGCTAAAATCGAATCAAAACAACATCGGTACGGCAACCAAAGAAGTCGAATTAGCAGAAGAAAGTTTACGCTTGGCTAGGCTACGTTTCCAGGCGGGGGTAGGAACGCAAACTGACGTAATTGAGGCTCAAACTCAGTTAACCACGGCTAGAGGTAACTTGCTCGGTTCAATCACCGATTACAACCAGTCTTATGCTGCCTTGACTCGACAGGTTTCCAATACTCCAGATAATGGTTTACAGGATTTACCATAGCGATTAGATCGGCTGGGCAATACCAACTCCACAACAAATGTCTGTAGTGGTGAAAGTTAATTTAATCAGCAATTAATTAAATGCAGTTGAGCAAATTGAAAGCTGGTAAAGATCGTCAAGGGACATGGCTCTGTTTTTGCGCCAGCGTCCTTTTTTTGACCCTTTTTCCCGCTGCAGGAGCACTGGGCTTAGTCATAATTCTAGGAATAGTTTGGCGTTCTCAATACCAGACAATCCTGCGAGATTATCTTAATCAGGCTCTTTTAGTATTAACGGGAATCTTAATTCTCAGTTCGGCTCTTGCTAAATACCCTGCCGATGCTTGGTTAGGACTGGCAAATTTTGTGCCATATTTCATCCTGTTTATGGCTTTGAGATGCCTAATTACTAAACCTGAGCAGCTAAAGCAACTATCCTGGTTAATCGTCTTTCCTTCGTTGCCAATCGTTTTCTTGGGTTTAGGACAAATTTGGCTCGCTTGGGATACACCTCCGCTCGTCAAATCTATTTTGGGCTGGGAACTTATTCCGTTAGGAGTTCCCCCTGGCAGAATGTCCTCGGTGTTTAACTACACTAATTTTCTCGCTATTTATCTGGCGATCGCTTTTATTCTGACCCTTGGCTTATGGTTAGCGAACTGGCAACGTCGCTCTGACAGGTGGAAAAATCTAATCCTATTAACTGTAATCGTATTAGCCGATCTTAGTGGTCTAGTTTTAACTAGCTCTCGTAACGCTTGGGGAATAGCGGTCTTAGCTTTGATGGCTTACGCTTTTTATTTGGGCTGGCGATGGATTGTCTGGAGCATTTCGGGTATGGCAATCTCGATTCTCTGGGCTGCTTTTGTCCCGCAGGCTGGGGGAACACACCTGCGCCGAGTAGTGCCTAGCTTTATCTGGATTAGACTGTCAGATCGAGCATACGATCGTCCTGTGGAAACCTTACGACTCACTCAATGGCAATTTTGCTGGGATTTAATTAAAGATCGCCCTCTGTTTGGTTGGGGACTGCGAAATTTCACTACTTTATATGAAGCCAAGTATAATTTTTGGCTGGGACATCCCCATAGTTTCTGGTTAATGTTTGGAGCGGAAGCAGGTCTAGCTGCTCTACTTTTGCTGCTGGCAATTATCGCCAAGATTATGCTGCGCGCAGTTCAAGCTTTGTCCACCTGGTGCGACCAAGAAACCAAAACTATCTTTTATAGCTACCTTCTAGCTTTTATAGCCTCTGTTGTTTTCAATTTGGCTGATGTTACTGTTTTCGATCTGCGAGTCAACACCCTGATTTGGATTATATTAGCTGCCATTAGCGGTGTGTCTTCCTCTCAATCTCCAACAAAAAATCCCTAAACCTAAAATTAACTAGTCGATCTTAGACAGACTAAATTATTTATGGAGATACTTATGGCAATAAGTTATTAACGGCTATTTAACTTACCTGGATATCCCATGAAAATTCTGATTGTTGAAGACGAACAAGAAATTGCTCAACTAATTGAACAAACTTTAACAAAAGAAAATTTTGACTGTCGCGTAGCAAACGATGGATTAGCTGCATTAGATATTTTTAAGCAGCAGCAGCCCGATGTGGTGATTCTCGATATTATGCTGCCTGGTTTAGATGGACTCGAGGTCTGTACCCGCATTCGCCAGCAACCCTACGAAAAAGACCCATACATCATGATGCTGACTGCCAGGGGAGAAGAAATTGATCGGGTAATTGGTCTATCGACTGGAGCAGACGATTATCTCGTTAAACCTTTCAGTCCAAGAGAATTAGTTGCCAGAGTTCGGGCTTTGTTGCGCCGTAGTCTACGTCAAGTTGCTCAGTCAGATAACTCTCCTACCTTCAGCACTAAACATTTTTCGGTAGATATCGAACAGCACCTAGCGATTAGAAAGCTAGACTCTGATGCTGCAACTGAGCTAGATCTGACCACTCTAGAATTTAATCTGCTCTCTACTTTCCTCAGCTATCCAGGTAGAGTTTGGAGTCGCACTCAGCTAATTGATAAACTCTGGGGGAATGACTTTTTTGGTGACGAGCGAGTCGTAGACACTCATATCAGAAGACTGCGAAAGAAAATTGAACCAGATTCTGCCAACCCCACCTTTGTTAAAACCGTAGTGGGAGTTGGCTATAAGTTTGAAGATGCAAGTGCTTAGAACCTTGAGACTCGAGTAATCAATTACTGAGTGATGATTCTTGCCCAAAATCCTCGACTAGCTAATTTTCGCACCATATCCTCGGCATTGTTCTGCTGGCTAAATATACCAACTTGAATAATATTATCTTTAACAAAGGCTTTGGGTTCAACATTTCTGACATCTTGTAAAATCTCTCTGCTGCTGCCGTAAACTTCGACTTTGTAACCTTGAACTGCAACTAGGTTACTATTACTTAAAGTTTTGCTGTCGGCTGCTTTATAGGTATATTCTCTGGTGCGATTGTTTCGGCTCAAATAAACTGAGCTTTTAGCCTCCGTCTCTAGCTGCTGAGTCGCAAATGAGCTGGCTGTAACTTCGTTTGAGAATGCGCTAGGAGCGACTAGAAACAAACTAACCAAAGATAGACAACAATATTTATAACAATTCATATTTGTAATCCAGGACAAAATTTTTGGGATTGTGGTCAATAAACAGCCAAATAACTGGAGAAAATAACAGTTTAATCTGCCTATTTTAATTAATAG